>JAEUWE010000456.1 GCA_016791465.1 Pseudobdellovibrionaceae bacterium | reverse complement strand
CGTTGTCGGTTTTTGTAGTCCAAAAAGGACCTTCATCAGCGTCGACTTACCAGCACCATTCTCTCCCAAAACAGCGTGAATCTTCGCCGACTCGAACGAGGCGTTCACATCATTCAAAGCAAAGAAATCGCCAAATTTTTGAGAGATCGCCTCAAATCGTACGACTGCCATCAAGTCTCATCTCTATTTTTTAGACTTATAATAATCTGGTGCGACGATCTTACCGCTGATGATCTGCGCTCGCACCTCTTCCAATTTCGTTTTATACGGAGCAATCAGCGCCTCGTTGTTGCTATCAACAGCATAGTCGATGCCTTTGTCCTTCAAACCAAAAGAACGAAGCCCCGGCTTAAACTCACCTTTCACAACTTCAGCGATTACCGCATAGACCGCAGTATCCACTCGCTTCAACATGCTCGTCAAAACACGCCCTGGTTTGATCGCATTTTGGTTTGAGTCGACGCCAATCGCATAGACCTTCTTCTCTTCCGCCGCATCAAACACACCCATACCGGAGGCGCCCGCAGCATGAAAGATCACATCTGCCCCTTGATTGATCTGCGAAAGTGCGAGCTCCTTACCTCGTGTCGGATTGGCCCATGCCGAAGCCGTGATGCCCACAAAGTTGTTGAGAACTTTCACTTTGGGATTTGCCGCTTTAGCGCCAGCCTCATAGGCCATCAAGAATCGACGAATCAGCGCCACTTCCATGCCACCGACAAAACCCACAGCATTTGTCTTCGTCGCTAGACCGGCCAAGTAGCCAACCAGAAAGCTGCCCTCTTGTTCTTCAAACATCAGACTTGCAACGTTTGGCGCCTCCACGACTGCATCAACGATCGCAAACTTTGTATTCGGAAACTGTGGCGCGACTTTCTTCAATGCATCGGCTTGGCCAAATCCAATCGCAACCACAAGCGGCAATCCACGTTCGGCAAACGTACGAAGCGCTGGCTCAAAAGCGCTGTCGTCTGGACTTTCAACATCTTTTATTGTCAGTCCAAACTCCTTGGCGGCCCGTGACGAGCCGACAACAGCCGCCGTATTGAACGACCGATCGTCTTTGCCTCCCTTATCCAAAACCAAACCGATCGTTAGACCAGATGTTTTCGATGTCGGTGATTCGCCACCCTTTGAGTCCGAGGCTTTTGTGCAGCCAGAAAAGATCGAGATCGCCATCGCTCCGACAACAATTCCCCGCGCCACTGTTTTGAAACTCAGAGCTGCCACGAACCACCCCCCGTGAGGCCTCAAATCAGCCTCAAAAACGCGGTCTTTTCAATGATCTTCCGCGACCTGGGGCTTTTTCTATGGCCCCATCCACGCTACGCTCAAGAGGTGTTAAAAAAAATCGCCCCGCTCGCCTGGTTCGGACTCATTCTCCTCTCGCTTGTGACGATCGCCACAACCGCCTTCGCCCTCTTTCTCGTGCTTACCCCCGACGGCAAAGACCTCGAAGGCTGCCTCAAAACAACGATGTTTCAGGTCGATCTGTGCCCTAAAAAGCAAAGTTACGTCAAAATTGGCCAGATTTCCCCATTTCTAAAGAACGCCATCATCGTCAGCGAGGACGCCGCGTTCTGGGATCACCATGGAATTGACTGGGTTGAGCTGCAAAACAGTTTCGAGACCAACCTCAAAAAAGGACGCATGGCCCGCGGCGGAAGTACCATCACGCAACAGCTCGCTAAAAACGTCTATTTGAGCGCCGACAAGTCCTTGGTTCGAAAGTTTCGCGAAGCCATCATCGCTCTTCGCCTCGAACGACTCTATAAAAAAGAGTTCATCCTAGAAAAGTATCTCAACGTGGTCGAATTTGCCCCCGGCATCTATGGAGTCAAAGCGGCCTCGCAACACTATTTTCAAGTGCCGCCGAACGAACTCAATATCGGCCAGAGTGCGTGGCTCGCCTTCCTTCTTCCAAATCCAGAGAAGTACTCCGTTAGTTTCAAAAAGAAGAAGCTCACGCCCTTTGCTCAGCGCCAGATGCGAACGATCGTCGATCGCCTCCACCGCTTCAAACGCATCTCCGACGATCAGCGCCTTTCCGGCTATCACCAAATCGCCAATCTCTTCGGATCTGGAACTGGCGACATCCCGATCGACCTCACGCTCGAAAACTCTCCAGAGTGGGATGGCGAACCACCGATCGACGATCAGCCCACAGCACCCCCGCCAAACGACGAAACCTCTGAAGACGAACAATAAAAAAGGAGGCCCAAGAGCCTCCTTTTTCAGCTGATACCAAACTCACCGGAACCGGTCCGGCAAAGCGCTTAGTCCTTATCCGCAGAAGCCTGACGCTTGCGTTTGTGCGGATCAAGCTCACGAACGCGAAGACGAATCGACGAAGGCGTGCACTCGATACACTCATCATCGTTGATCCATTCCATCGCCTGCTCAAGAGTCAGCGGCTTAATCGGAGTCAGCTTAACCGCCTCATCCGTTCCCGACGCGCGAACGTTCGTGAGTTTCTTCTCGCGAGTACAGTTCACGATCATGTCGTTCTCTTTTGCATTCTCTCCGATGATCATGCCGTCGTAGCACTCAGTTCCTGGGAGAACGAAGATCTTGCCGCGCTCTTCAAGATACCAAAGAGCATAAGGCGTCGTCTTGCCCTTGCGGTCAGACACCATCGCGCCGTTTTTGCGGAACACGATCTCACCCTTGTAGTCATCCCAACCAATGAACTGTGTGTTCAAAAGTCCAGTACCACGCGTGTCGGTCAAAAACTCCGAGCGGTAACCAATCAGGCCGCGCGACGGAATTTCAAACTCGATACGAACACGACCCGAGCCTTTGTTCACCATGTTGGTCATGATGCCCTTACGGATACCCATCTTCTCAGTCACAACGCCCGTGTAAGCCTCGGCAACGTCAACCGTCGCGCGCTCCATCGGTTCTTGTTTTTTACCGTCGACCGTCTTGAAGATAACCTGTGGTTTTCCGATCGTGCACTCGTAGCCTTCGCGACGCATCTGCTCGACCAAAACGCCAAGCTGAAGCTCTCCACGGCCAAGCAGTTTAAATTGCTCAGGGCGATCGGTCATCTCAAGGCGAATCGCAACGTTAGTTTTGATCTCACGTTCAAGACGCTCAAGAATTTTGCGCGAGGTTACATTTTTGCCCTCAAGACCTGCAAACGGCGAGTCGTTAACCGACATCATCATCGCAACGGTTGGCTCTTCAACCACGATACGCGGAAGTGGCTTTGGATTCGAAACCGACGTGATGGTGTCACCAATGTCGATGTCTTCAAATCCTGCAACAATCGCGATGTCTCCGGCGACGATCTCTTTCGTTGGAACCTGCTTCATTCCATCGTAGGCAAACAACGCTGAAATCTTCGACTTCTTGTTGCCATTGACTGTCGCAATCACGGCTTCGTCATTCACGCGCAAAACGCCGTTCAAAACACGGCCAATCCCAAGACGACCCACGAATGCGTTCCAGCCGATGTTTGAACACATCACCTGGAGAGTCTCAGTATTGCTTCCGCTTGGAGCTGGGAATTTTTCGATGATCCAATCAAAGAGCGGAGTCAGATCCGTGCCTTTGACCTTCGGGTCCGTCGTACACCAGCCCTCACGAGCAACAGCGTACACAACCGGGAAATCCGCCTGCTCTTCAGTCGCATCGAGGTCGATGAACAAGTCAAAGATCTCGTTCAATACTTCATCGATACGCGAGTCAGGGCGGTCGATCTTGTTGATACAAACGATGATGCGTTTGCCCTGTTCGAGCGCCTTCTTCAAAACGAAGCGCGTCTGCGGAAGCGGTCCTTCGGAGGCGTCGACAAGCAACACTGCGCCATCGACCATGTTCAAGATCCGCTCAACCTCTCCACCAAAGTCGCTGTGCCCGGGGGTGTCGACGATGTTGACCTTGTGATCCTTGTAGTAGAACGACGCGTTCTTTGCCGCGATTGTGATCCCGCGCTCTTTCTCGAGATCCATCGAGTCCATGACCCGCTCGACAACCGCTTCGTTGTTGCGCCAGAGACCGCTCTGTCTCAGCAGGTGGTCAACCAGCGTGGTTTTGCCGTGGTCGACGTGTGCGATAATCGCGATGTTCCGAATTTTATCTGCTGTGATATTTTCCATTTACCGGTCTCGTTTCTTGTTCTGTTCGACTTACAAATCTCTCGTTCAAAATCAGTTCTTTAGTGACTCATTCTAGTTGCGCTCATTTAACCGTGACCGCCCATGAGAAATGCCTCTTGGCTCGTGTCCGCTTGAATCAGCGCCGCAATTCCATCAAAATAACTCGCCACCGCTGTCCGTGTCGCAGCCAGCGTCTCATGCTGAAAAATCGTTCGGCGAAATTGCGAGGCGCCAGGATACCCTGTCGAGTACCATGACGCAAATTTCTTCAGCTGGAGCATCAGCACTCGCTCCTCTATTCCGTCCTGACGGGCCATCGAGTCATGAAGTCGCTCAAAGAGCCACGCAAAGTCCTTGCGCACCGACGGAACCTCACCTTGGCGCCACAAACCGGCGGCCTGACTAAAAATCCATGGGTTTTTAAGACAGCCGCGACCAATCATCACCGCATCGACACCCGTTTCGCGCAGGCGCCGAACGGCGGTCTCTGGCGTCAGAATATCGCCGTTGCCGATCACCGGAATTCGCGCCTTCGCCTTCACACCAGCAATAAAATCCCAATCGGCCTCGCCAGAATATCCCGCCGAACGCGTCCGACCGTGAATCGCAACCCACGACAAACCCTCTTCAGCTGCAATATGCACGACTTCAGACGCATTTCGCGAGGACTCGTCCCATCCTGTCCGAATCTTGACCGTCAGCGGAATCGCAACCGCCGCTTTGACCGTTCTAAAAACCGCCTCAACGGCCTTCAGATCTTTCAAAATTGCAGAGCCCGCCCCTTTTTTTACGACCTTCGGAACAGGACAACCGAAATTCAAATCCACAAAATCGGCGCCCATGTCTTCAACGACCCTGGCCGCCTCCGCCAAAATTTCGGGGGTCTCACCAAACAGCTGAATCCCGACCGGCCGCTGGCCCTCATCGAAACGCATTAAATCCAATGTTTTCCGGCTTTTATATTCAATTCCATGCGCCGAAACGAGCTCCGTAATCACCGCACCACAGCCGAGGTCGCGCATCACTGTACGAAACGCACAGTCGGTAATGCCCGCCATCGGCGCGAGTACGAACGGGTTCTTTTTTAGTTCAGCTGCGAGATCCAAAGCCATTTGCCACCGGGCGTCGATTTAGCGATCCGGTTTTCTAGCGGAATGCCCGCCCAATTGGCAACTCGATCCTCAAGCAGAGAAGAGCCTTCACGGACATAAAAACCGACCCCACCGACAATGATCAACGCACATAGTCGCGGAAAGGTACAATGTACTTTTAGAAAGTGGTGGTCAGGGACGGAATCGAACCGCCGACACATGGATTTTCAGTCCATTGCTCTACCGACTGAGCTACCTGACCATTCAGGAGGGACCAGGGTTAACCTAGCCCCCGGGCCCCTGTCAAATGTCGCTTGCTGCTTTTAAAGCTCGCTCGAAAAAAGACTCTTACGCCTTCGAAAGCGCGTGATCCAAATCGCGCAGCAGATCCTCGATGTTTTCGATACCGACGCTGAGTCGAATCAAACCGTCGTCAATGCCCAGCGCTTTCCGCGTTTCTGCTGGAACCGACGCGTGGGTCATGATCGCCGGATGCTCAATCAGCGACTCAACCCCGCCCAAGCTTTCAGCAAGAGCGAAAACCTTAACATTTTCAAGGGTTGCACGCGCCGCTGAAAGACCGCCCTTCACATAGAAAGTGATCATGCCGCCGAAACCCGACATCTGTTCGCGCGCAAGCGCGTGCTGAGGGTGCGACTCAAGGCCGGGATAAATCACGCGATCAACTTTGGAGTGCTTCTCGAGGAACTTTGCAACCTCGCGAGCTCCCGCCTCATGCGCACGCATGCGAACACCCAAAGTCTTGAGCGAACGCATACATAAGAACGAGTCAAAGGGCGAAGCAATGCCTCCCATTGAATTTGAGAGAAACTGCGTCTTCTCAGCAACGGCTTGATCCGACGTCACCAAAACACCGCCGACGACGTCGCTATGGCCGTTGATGTACTTCGTCGCAGAATGCACAACGATTGTCGCGCCATGCTCAAGCGGACGCTGAAAGTACGGACTCATAAAGGTATTGTCGACAACTGACAAAATGCCTTTGGCCGACGCCATCGCACTCAATTTGCGAATATTCACGAGCTTCAGTGTCGGATTCGTCGGAGTCTCGAGCCAGAGCATGCGCGTGTTCGGCTTCACCGCGCGAGCAAAATTCTCGGGATCGGTAAGGTCCACAAATGAAAACTCAATTCCATTGTGGCGAATCACTTTGTCCATCAGACGGAAGGTGCCGCCGTACATGTCGTCACCGGCAATAACGTGATCGCCAGCCTTCAGCATGTGCAAAATCGTCGTCGAAGCGGCGCAACCCGACGCAAAAGCAAAACCAAACTTGCCACCCTCGAGATTCGCCATGCAGTTCTCGTAAGCTTTTCGTGTTGGATTGTGAGTACGCGAGTACTCATATCCACGATGGACCCCGGGAGAGCTCTGCACATAGGTCGACGTGAGATACACCGGCGTCATAATCGCGCCCGTGGTTGGATCCGGCTCCTGCCCCGCGTGAATAGCGCGTGTTTCAAACCCGAATGATTTCTGCGACCACTCTTTTTCCATCGCCATTTCTGACTCCTTCAAACGCGCTTCGGACTAAACCAGTTTTTGTTCTTTCAACCACTGCTCGTTGAAAGCCTTGCTCAAATATGAACGCCCACCATCCGGGAACATCACGAGGATCTTCGACGGCGACTTCAGTGTTTCAGAATACTTCACCGCCGCCGCCAAAGCCGCGCCACACGATGGCCCAACAAGCAGGCCCTCTTTTGACGCAAGATCGCGGCAGTACTGGAATGATTCTTTGTCGTCGACGCGAACAAAGTCGTCCATATATTGGAACTCGACATTCTCCGGCAGCATGTCTTCGCCAATTCCCTCAACCAAATAGGAGTGCGCGGGGTCACGGATTTCTTTGTGATAGAAAAGATCATACAGAATGCTGCCGTAAGGGTCGGCGCAAACAATCTTTACCGCCGGCTTCTTCTCTTTAAAGAACCGACCGATACCAGAGAGTGTTCCGCCGGTACCCGCGCCCCCGACAAAAACATCGATCTGACCGTCCATCTGATTCCAGATCTCAGGCCCCGTTGTCTCGTAATGGCAGCGGCGATTGGCGATATTGTGATATTGATTGGTCAAATACGCGCCCGGAGTCTCTTCGACGATTCGACGGGCCACGGAGTAGTGAGAATTCGGATCGTCGGGCTCAAGCCCTGTCGGTGTCATCACGACCTTCGCACCGTACGCCCGCAAAACAGCGCGCTTTTCTTCGCTAATCTTCTCAGGCATGACGAAAACGCACTTGTAACCCTTCAAAAGTCCGACAAGTGCCAACCCAACGCCGGTGTTGCCCGACGTCGCCTCTACAATTGTACCGCCGGGCTTTAATTGGCCACTTTTTTCAGCGTCTTCAATAATAGACATCGCGATGCGGTCTTTCACACTGCCGCCCGGATTGAAATATTCAACTTTTGCAAAGAACTGGTGCTGCGACTTCGGCACAACCCGATTGAGGCGCACAATTGGCGTATTTCCGATGACCGACAAAACGTCGTTATAAACTTTCACGATCCCCCCGTTCCCATTCAGGCGGCGCGAAAGAGGCTCTTACAGTTCGACCTCAGATTCCTGCTTACGCGACCGTCTAGGAACTTGGTCATGACACTCTAAAAGTCGAAGAGCAAGCCGGAGTTGTTCGGTTCGATCACTCGATGCTGGAACCCCCACCAGTTCTGACAACGTTTGCGATGTTTCTCGCGGCAGGGCCCGCCCCTTCGGAGTCGAAAGGAGTATGTCGATGGCGGACTCGAGGCGCGTCAGCTCAGAATTCTTGGTGTTCTTCATATTGCTGATGATAACGAGCTCGACCAAAGGTGCAAGATTCCCACGCGCCGCGTCCGCAAAAACTAAAAAGAGCGGATCGTCGAGTCAGATCTCATGGCGTATTCGATATCAGCCCGTCGCTCATCAAGGATTTTCTGGCACTTTGCAGAGACTTTGAACTCCGGACCCAATTCCGGCACGTCGTCATTCGCAGTGATGTTCTTCGCATTTTTTGCACAAAGCTCGTCCAACTGCTGTCGCGGCACTCGCAGTACATGTTCGATCTGCTTCCACTCGGCACCCTCCACACTGAAGCAGTGTACAGGTGGTTTCTGCAGCTGAAGCTCGATTCGACAAGCCAGAGCCCTCTGCGTCCGCTCTCCGGTAAGCGCCAGCTGGTCGGACTGCCATTGTTCAACCTGCTCATAACTCTTCGTTTCAAGAAGTCGGGTCAGATCCGCCGACGCCTCGGCATGAAACGCGCCCACAGAAACAGCCAATCCAAACAACGCTTTCGACAACTTCATTTCAATGCCTCCAAAAAGTGACTCGCAATGGGACCTAAAAGCAAAATGAGAAATGCGGGGAACTGCAAAAGCAAGAGTGGAGCCAGCATGAGGAGCGGCAGGCGATCAATGTGAGACTCAATATCGAGTTCCGCCTGATCCTCAAGATCAGCCTTCAGTTCGGACAACCGCTCAAAAACAGGCTGTCCATTGAACCCATCTAAAATGATCAGGTAAAGCGCACGACGATAGGGACTTGCGGTACGCTCAATGAGCCCACGCACGTCTTCGCGAGACTCCACGCGGCCGACAAAGCGCAAGAGTTCGGAGCGAAACGGACTCTCCTCGTCCGCTCGGTGCTCAAGCGCATCGAGCACCGCCGCACGCAAATCTTGGAAACGGCGGAATCCCGCTTCAAGCTGATACACGAAACGTAAAAGCGGGCTCATGCCGTCCATCGAATCCTCCTTCCTCCTCGCCAAATCCAGATCGAACCGACAATAAAGAGTGGTGCGGATAAGAGAATCCACCGAACCACCTCCGAAGTTCCAAAAAAGCTCATCGAAAATATCGCAAGCGCAACAAAGAGCAGCGTCATCACGATGGATTGTGCACGTGTTTGCGCTGTTGCCTGTCCAGACCTACGTCGAATTTTTGTCTCATTACGAAGTCGCTCTCGTAAGTCATTGAGCGACCTCACAGGCGTCGGAGATTCGCGATCAATCCATCGCAATTCAGAAACCAACCGAGCAAAAGATCGATCAAACAGCCACGATCGGGGAGAATTCCTATCGTCTTTCGACGACTTTTCTGGCAGTTCGAGTTCGGATTCTTGTTGTGAAAAAACAACAGCCCGCGTGAGCTCGCGAACATGCACACGCATCGTCGGGGAGCTCTGTTGAGTCACAATATCCAACGCTGAGCGCATCGAATTTCCCTGCTTCATCAAGAATAAGAGCGACACGAGAAGCTCATCAACACGCGCCTCAAACGTTCGGCGTCTTGAGTAAATCAAGAAGCCAGTCGACACGAACACCAGAACAGGAGCGGCGTTCACGACGAGCCAGAGCTGCATGAGCGAATGCATGTTCACAACTTTCCCGACAAGAAATGCGATCACAAATGAGGCGGTGCCAATTTTTGTCAACTCGAGCGGCGATACCCATCGCGCACGAAGAAATCTCACCGCCGATTGTGCAAGAATGAGATATCCGAACAACGAACCAACACCGACGACTGCAGTCTTCACATCCAACATGCTCAACTCTCCTCATCGATCGCGATATCAATGCAAGACATGAGACATCTGCGGAACGAATCGAGTCGCTTTCATCAAACATCGACGTCGAACGAATCGAAAAACAGTCGAATCGGCAAATAATGTTCGCAACTTCGTGCTCAAGTTTATTTTTTCTATTGACGAAATGAGTCGTAGAGATATCCTTTTGTTAAGGAAGTCTTCTGATCACCTTGTGATCGAAAATTAAGTGAACTCATCCTAGGAGGAGCGAGACATGGCAAAGAAGAAAGCAACTAAGAAAGCGGCAAAAAAAGCGACTAAAAAAGCTGCAAAGAAAAAAACGACTAAAAAAGCGAAGAAGTAGTCTTTTTTAGAAGTTGAACTTCGGAACCCTCGAGTGAACCTCGGGGGTTTTTTATTTCTAAATTCGGTCAGGACAAACGCTGAAAGCCGCTCCTGGAGCGGCTTTCAAGAATATAGCGAAACGCAGATGTGTGATCGAAAAGGACTTCTCTAAATATCGATCTCGACCAAAAGTCGACGAGTATCAAACGCTAAAATAGCTTCGCTTTGATGCCTTCTTTTTGCAGAAAGTTGCGAATCGCGGGCTCGTCTAACTTGTCTAAGCGCCACAAAAGTCGGTGCAAAAGATCCATCGTTTTCTGTGCATCTTGGCCTCGAAGCTTGGATGTGAGGATCAAAATGTCGTCCGAAATCTGGGCGACGTTGGACAAAACCCGGCCGACTTCTTTGTTTTTTGAGGTTTTTTCGAGCAAGACGAGAGTCTTGTTCAAATTATTTACGAGTGCGTTCATTTTTTCGACGGTGTCGACAACAGAACCCTCGTTCTTCTCCACCATATCGAGAATTTTTCCGGCCAAACCGTAACTCTGAGAGATGAGTTGGTCGATTCGGGGCGGATCTTCACCGCGAACAAACTGTCCGGGTTGAAGTGGAGGCGAATCCGCGGCTCCGGGAGTGATTTCAATAAACTTCTCGCCGATCACTCCGGCCAGATTGATATAGAAGCGCGAATCGCGATGCACGGTTGGCCACGCTTCCTTGCTGATGGTGAGCGTGATCGACAGTTTAACCTCTTCGCCGCTCTCAGACTTCTGGTCCGGCGCAAAGTCGATGGATTTCACTTTGCCGACTTTGATACCCATCACTCGGACCGGAGAGCCCACCTCAACTCCGCCAGCGAAGTTGTATCCGACTTTCAACTCATAAACTGACGAGAAGGGGTTGAGGACGCCGAGGTACCAAATAAAGCCCGCAACAAGGGCCAATGACGCAAGAAAGAGAGCTCCAACTTTAGCTTCGGGCGATAATTTAAGGTTCATCATGTCTCCGTCATTAAAAGCGAATCAATAGAAGGTTGAGAAGAAGAAAGAGAGTCCAAAGTCGAGTACGATGATCGCAACAGATGTCGCCACCACCGCGTTTGTTGTCGCCATACCGACGCCTTCAGCGCCGGACTGGCATCGAAATCCAAAGAAACAGGAGAAAAGCGGAATCACAGCACAGAATACGGTTCCTTTTATGACGGCAAACCAAAGGTCTTGCGCCGAAATGAAGGGCCGTGCCATCGCCGAGAATGTTCCCGCGGTGTAACCAAGCTTGATCACCGAAACACCCATCGCCGCCAACAAGCAGATGACGTTGGCAAAGAGACTGAGAATCGCGCCGGCAATTGCGCAGCCGATAAGCCTGGGAGCCACGATAAACCGCACGGGATCAAGACCCAGCATCTTAATGGCGTCGATCTGCTCGGTGACTTGCATAGTGCCCACTTCGGCCGCCATTCCAGCGCCAGATCGAGAGGTCACGAGAAGCGCCATCACGACGGCTCCGAGCTCGCGCAGAATCAACATCGCGGCAAAGCCCGGTACCATCGAGTCATTCTGAATCAGCAGCTTCATGTGAAACGACGCCTCAAGGATCGTGACCATCGCCGCCGCACAAACGCAGAACACTATTATAAGGAGGCTGTCGACCGCGACCGTATCAATCTGGCGAATCACATCGCGCAGGCGATAAGGGGGGGTGACAGCTGCCACGAGCGATCGATAGGTCAGCGCCGAAAAGTCGAGAACGAAAGTGACCGCCGCGTTCACGCCGTCCTCCCGATCATCGAACTCAACAGCACAAGCAGGGCATCCGCCAGAAGGCTCGTGCCCCAATCGGCGACAACAAGTGCAACCATGGTCGAAACGGCGGTCTCAACCACGGCGCGGCCGACTCCGCGAGCGCCGCCGGAGGCATTGTATCCTTTAAACGTGCAGATCGTCGCCAGAACAACGGCAAAGACGAGACATTTAAAGAGACCAAGCGCAATGGAGGGCCAGCTGATCAGAGTTGGAATATGCCGAAGATATTCGTCGGCGTTGATTCCCGCGAAGACTTTCGCCAACAAAAGGCCACCAAATATAGACATCAAGAGACCTGCCGAAAGCAGTGCGAAACTTGATGCGATAATCGCGAGCACGCGGGGAATGATGATCTCTTGGAACGGATTGGCCCCGAGACAGCGAATCGCATCGATTTGTTCAGTCACGCGCATCGTTCCCAGTTCAGCAGCAGTGAATGCACCGACTTTTCCGCTGAGCATGAAGGCAATGAGAAGCGGACCAACCTGGCGCACGGTACCACTCGTCGAAAGTCCTCCCAGATACCCGAGAGCCCCGTAAGCTTTGACCTGCAATGTGAACTGAACGGTCATCACCGCGCCAACAAAGAAGCCCGCCACGGCCGTTGTCGGAAGGCTTTGTGAAGTCACGCGCCAGATTTGGTTGAAAACCTCATGACGATGGACTCCGTGTCGCATCAGAACACTAGTGCCCTCGCGAATAAAAAGGACACATTCGCCGATCGCCTTTAATAAATTCATGCGTCACCTCGTGACGCTTTTGCTTCGGCCAAAAAGTCGACAACCAACGGCACCTTGCTCTTCAAAATGTGCTCAACGTCGCCCTGTTCAACGATTTGCCCCTCGCTCAAGACGATGATGCGGTCGGCGATTTCAAGCGCACACTCCATGTCGTGACTGACGACAAGCGCGGTGGTCTGGAGCCGTCGCGAGAGATCGCGGATCAAATTATTGATCTGACGTGTTGTAATCGGATCAAGACCCGTCGTTGGTTCGTCAAAAAGCAAAATACGGGGACCAACGGCCAGCGTTCTGGCAAGGCTGACTCGCTTCTGCATTCCATAGGAGATCTCGTTGGCATTGCGATCTTCCACACCGCTCAAACCAACAAGTTCCAGACACTCTCGAACGCGCGGTAGTGCCTGCTCGTAAGTTTTGCGCTCGTGCTTCATCAGACCGAAGGCGATGTTTTGCCCCACGGTCATTGAATCAAAAAGCGCTGGGTGCTGAAAAACCATGCCGCAGTGACGTCGAATGGGAAGGTAGTCCTCTTCTGAGAGATGAGCGACATCTTTGCCTTCGATGAGAATATTTCCTTCATCCGCACGCAACAGGCCAACCAACGTCTTGAGGAGGACCGACTTTCCAGTGCCTGAGGTTCCGAGAATAAAGAGAATTTCGCCGCGTTTCACTTCCAGGTTAATACCCTTGAGAACCGTGCGCTCTCCAAATCGCTTCACCACATTTTGAAAGTCGATCGCCAGCGCGGTTGAAGAGGTCGTCATCGCAGTGGCCCCTCGGTCTCTCCTTTGAGAAACTGCACGACGCGTGGATCGCGATGTGCACGAGCCTGCTCGGGAGAACCAACATCCAATGCCTCTCCAGCAAAGGTCAGTAGCATTCGATCAGCGACCTGATAGGCGCGCGCCACTTCATTGGTCACGACCACAGCCGTGGCCTTATTTTGAATCTGCAGCTCTTTAATGAGGCGCATAATGGAGCGGCTTGTTATTGGATCAAGGCCCGCCGTTGGATCATCAAAGAGCAGAAACTCAGGACGCAGCGCAAGAGCGCGCGCAATTCCGAGGCGCTTTTGCATTCCACCACTCATCTCAGATGGATAACGCTCTGCAGCCGCAGAGAGTCCGACGCTCGCGAGAAGCTCCTTTGAAAATTCAATTGCCTGTTTTTCAGACACACCGAGCGTTTCGATCTGTGGAAAACACACGTTTTCAATGGCTGTCAGCGAATCGAAAAGTGCATTGCGCTGAAACAGCATTCCAATCCGAGAATTGCGAGAAACGGTCTCTTGAGTACTGAGCGAAGTCAGCGCTCGACCATCCACGTAAACCGCGCCCGCCGTAGGAGAAACAAGCCCGACCATCACCTTAAGAAGCAGAGACTTTCCCGAACCGCTGGGGCCCATCACCGCCAGCATTTCGCCACGACCCACCGCAAGATGAACATTCTTTAAGCGCTCGTGAAGGCCGAACTTTACCGTCACGCCTTGCAGCTCCACGACTGACTGGGCCATCTTTTCTCGACTCGAATGATGGTTCAGTTCTGACGTTTTACTGTCCAAGACTTGCTCCACGACCTGTCGATGCAATTAAGTTTTGCCGATACGCGATTGCTGCACTATTCAAAGGTCTTCAACATCGTACACAAAACCGCAGAGGAATCCATGGCATCGTACGAAAAAATCAAGGTTCCAACCACAGGACAGAAAATTCGAATCGGCGCAAACGGCAAAATCGAGTGCCCCGATCAACCCATCGTGACCTTCATTGAGGGTGACGGCATCGGCGCCGATATTTGGAAAGCATCGGTCGAGGTGTTCGACGCCGCTGTTGCAAAAGCATACGGCGGAAAGCGCAAAATTCATTGGTGCGAAGTTTACGCCGGTCAGAAAGCGACTCAGCTTTATAACGGCAACTTCTTCCCAGAAGAGACACTGACTGCGATTAAAGAGTTCGTCGTGTCTATTAAGGGACCGCTCGAAACTCCGGTTGGAAAAGGCATCCGTTCTTTGAACGTCGCCCTCCGCAAAGAGCTCGACCTCTATGCATGCGTTCGTCCGGTGAAGTACTACTCCGGCGTCCCGGCTCCTGTAAAAGAGCCTCAGAAGGTCGACATGACGATCTTCCGCGAAAACATCGAGGATGTTTATGCTGGAGTTGAGTTCCAGGCTGGTTCGCCTGAAGCAAACGAGTTCATCGCGCTTGCAAAAAAGCACGGTAAATCAATTCGCGAAAACAGCGCAATCGGCATTAAGCCGATGTCGGCTTTCGGCACAAAGCGCTTGGTGCGTAAAGCGATTGAACATGCGATCGCCTACAACTGCCCCAGTGTGACTCTGGTTCACAAGGGCAACATCATGAAGTTCACAGAAGGTGCGTTCAAGGACTGGGGTTACCAGTTGGCGAAAGAGGAGTTCGGCGACATCACGATCACCGAACAGGAACTTTGGGACAACCATGGCGGAAAAGCGCCTGCTGGCAAAATCATCGTAAAGGACCGCATTGCCGACAATATGTTCCAACAGGCGCTGTTGCGCCCAGATGAATACTCTGTCCTCGCACTGCCGAACTTGAATGGTGACTATATGTCTGATGCTCTGGCGGCCCAAGTCGGCGGACTCGGCATCGCTCCTGGTGGCAACATCGGCGATGGCTTTGCAGTGTTCGAAGCCACTCACGGCACAGCGCCAAAGTACGCGGGCCAAGACAAAGTGAACCCCGGCTCGGTTATCCTCTCTGGCGTGATGATGTTGGAGTACATGGGCTGGCGCGAAGCTGCGAACATGGTCGAAAAGGGCCTCGGCGCCGCCATCGTCGCGAAACGCGTGACTTACGACTTCCACCGTCAAATGGAAGGCGCAACTCTGCTGAAGTGTTCGGAGTTCGGCAAAGAGATCATCAGCCGTATGTAAGTATTCGTGCGAGACTCCGGTCTTGCCCCTTGATTTTATATTTTGAACTTTAAGGAGAATTAAAATGGCAGCACATCAAAGAAAAAAGGTCGCCGTCATCGGCGCAGGCTTTGTCGGATCAACATGCGCACACTGGGCAGCAGCAAAAGAGCTCGGTGATGTGGTTCTTCTCGACGTCAACGACGGCGCCGCAAAGGGAAAGGCTCTCGATTTGTTCGAGGCCTCGCCGGTTGAGCTTTTCGACTCGCGCATCACCGGCACCAGCAACTACGCTGATATCGCCGGGGCCGACGTGGTCATCATCACCGCCGGACTCCCCCGCAAACCGGGTATGAGCCGCGATGACCTTTTGGCAACAAACGCAAAGATCATGAAAGAAGTTTGCTTGGGCGTAAAACAACACGCACCAAACTCTGTGGTCATCGTCGTTTCAAACCCTCTCGATGCGATGTCTTATGTTGCAAAGGATGTCCTTGGATTTCCAAAAGAGCGCGTGATCGGCATGGCCGGCGTTCTCGATGGCGCCCGCATGAAGTCGTTCATCGCTGAAGAACTCAAGGTTTCAGTGAAAGACGTCAACGCGTTTGTTCTTGGCGGACACGGCGACACCATGGTTCCAATGCCGCGCCACTGCTCGGTTGGCGGAGTTCCGCTTCAGGAGATCATGCCAAAAGAAAAGATCGATGCCATCGTCACCCGTACACGCAATGGCGGCGCCGAGATCGTTGGCCTCTTGAAAACAGGCTCGGCATACTATGCTCCATCAGCATCGGCTGTCCAAATGGCTGAAGCGATTTTGAAAGACCAAAAGCGCATTCTCCCCTGTGCCGCCCTCCTCACTGGAGAGTATGGCGTGAACAACCTGTTCATCGGCGTTCTCTGCAAAATTGGCGGAAAAGGTCTTGAGCAAGTTATCGAACTGAAACTGAACGAAGAAGAGCGCAAAGGCCTCGATCACTCGATCAAAGCCGTTCAAGAGCTCGTCGACGCTCTCAAGAAATTGGAATTCTAAGATGAATATTCATGAATACCAGGCCAAAGAGATTCTCCGTAAATACGGAGTTTCGACATTAAAAGGATTCGTTGCTGAAACCGCTGATAAAGCAGTTGAAGCAGCCAAGGCAATCGGCGGCGGAATTTTCGTGGTTAAAGCACAGATTCACGCTGGTGGCCGCGGTAAAGGCGGCGGCGTTAAGATCGCAAAATCGACGGACGAAGTTCGCGATCTCGCGAAGAAGATGCTGGGCATGACCCTGATCACGCATCAGACAGGGCCCGAAGGCAAACAGGTCAACAAGGTTTACATCGAAGCCGGCTGCAACATTAAGAAAGAGTACTATGTTGCCGTCCTTCTCGATCGCAAAACGGGTCGCACCATCGTTATGGCTTCGGCTGAAGGTGGCGTTGAAATCGAAGAGGTTGCCGAAAAGCACCCTGAGAAAATCCACCGTGTTGTCGTTGACCCCGCTGTTGGCCTTCAGGCTTTCCAAGCTCGTCAACTCGCATTCGCTGTTGGCCTGAAGGATAAAGTCGCCGCAAAAGCGGCAAAGTTCTTTATGGGTCTCTACAAGGCCTACGAAGAGTGCGATTGTTCGATCGCCGAGATCAATCCGTTGGTCGAAACGGCTGAGGGAGACGTGATCGCACTTGATGCGAAGATGAACTTCGACTCAAACGCGCTTTTCCGTCACCCCGAGATCATGGAACTCCGCGACCTCACAGAAGAGGATCCGGCTGAAGTTGAAGCTTCGAAGTACGATCTCGCGTTTATCAAGCTCGACGGCAACATCGGCTGCTTGGTCAACGGCGCAGGCCTGGCAATGTCGACGATGGATATCATCAAGCTTCACGGCGGCAGCCCCGCCAACTTCCTCGATGTTGGCGGCGGCGCCAATAAAGAGAAGGTGACAAACGCGTTCAAAATCATTCTCAAAGATCCAAACGTAAAAGGCATCTTTGTGAATATTTTTGGCGGCATCATGAAGTGCGACATCATTGCTGAAGGTGTCATTGCGGCATCAAAAGAAATCGGCCTGAAGGTTCCGCTCGTTGTTCGCCTTGAAGGTACCAACGTCGATCTCGGCAAAAAGATCCTGGCTGAAAGCGGCCTGAATATTATTCCTGCGAACGATCTCACTGACGGCGCTCAGAAAATCGTGAACGCGGTGAAAGGGAAGTAAGCCATGGCAATTATGATCAATAAGAATACCAAAGTTATCTGCCAAGGCTTCACCGGAGCGCAGGGCACATTCCACTCGGAACAGGCCGTTGCCTACGGAACAAAAATGGTCGGTGGTGTGACTCCTGGAAAAGGCGGAACACAGCATATTGGCCTACCCGTGTTCGATACTGTTGCCGAAGCAAAAGAGAAAACCGGCGCCAACGCGTCTGTGATCTACGTTCCACCGCCGTTCGCTGCTGATGCGATCATGGAAGCCGTTGATGCAGAGCTCGACTTGGTTGTCTGTATCACCGAGGGCATTCCTGTTCTCGATATGGTCAAAGTTCGCCGATTCATGGAGGGCAAGAAGACACGCCTTGTTGGCCCGAACTGCCCAGGCGTGATCACTCCCGGAGAATGCAAAATCGGAATTATGCCTGGCCATATTCATAAGCCAGGTCGTATCGGCGTACTTTCGCGCTCCGGAACTCTGACTTATGAAGCCGTTGGTCAGCTGACAAAACTGGGTTATGGCCAATCGACCTGCGTCGGTATCGGCGGTGACCCGGTCAACGGA
>JAEUWE010000448.1 GCA_016791465.1 Pseudobdellovibrionaceae bacterium | reverse complement strand
CGGTCGATCGCCAGATCGACCGATCAAAAAGAGAGTTGCAGCTTTGGCAACCGATAAATCACGTCTCGACTGCGATCGCGAGATTCAATCAGGTATTGAGCGTTGAGTAGAATAATGTCCCACCAAGTGTGAATAAATATGGACTCCCGAAGAGACCAACCGTTCTCCATCGCCACCCATCCCAAATAGTAGCCCGCCAGTGTTTGTGCGAGAGGAAATCGATTGGTTTCAGAATAGTGGGCTGCACCAAAAATGACAGACGTCGCAAGATTCGAGCCCCACTCTGAGCCCCAGTTGCGTCGAAACAACGGCTGCATGGTTCCGCGAAAAAGCGCCTCTTCATGCATCCCTGCAAACGTTGAAAACGCAGTCCCAAATCCAAGATCGCGAAGGTCGTAACTATTGCGACTCCAAATTGAGTCCACACTGGCAACATCCACGGCTGCTATCCCTATCGCCAATGCGAGCGCGCCCCACGTTGTCGAGCGTTTCAACATTGAAACGTCCCAAGGCGCAGAGACGAGGTCATCAAGACCTTCATTCTCGGCCGTTTTCATAAACTCAAATTGACCAGGCCATGTTTTAGCGGCGGATCGGAAAGAGTGAAACGCCGAAAAACTTCCGGCCGCCGAGTAAATTTGGAAGCCGAGAACCGCGCTTCGAACGCGGTCATCGCGAGAGGCCAGCACATCTCCGCCGGTCTCTTCCAACCGCGCCGAAGACGCCAGCAGCAGCCCCCCAAATGCAGCGCCACTCAAGATTGAACCTTCCGTTTGCTGCCCTTCATACCATTGATCGAACCCAGGAAGCAGTGTCGTAAAAACAAGGGGCCACGTCATCGACCGCGGGCGATCGGGATCCGTTGGGTACACCGGAACAAAGCGCTCCGTCGCGCCTGCAAGGGAACCAATCAAGATCTCAAGAAGAACGATCAGGCAGAGAACCGTTTGCCGAAAAACCCTCACGCTCGCACCACTAGCTTCTCGCTCGTGAAGTCACGCACGGCATAGGGTACACCACCCGTACCAAGGCCGCTTGGCCCGGCCCCACGAAAAGGCATCCAGTCCACCCGGAATGCCGGCCCTTCATTCACAATCACGGCCGCAGCCCTCAGCTCACGCGTCGCGCGCTCGATCTCGTCTTCGCTTTGGCTAAAGACCGCCGCCTGAAACGACCAGCGAGTGGAGTTGGAAAGCGCGATCGCCTCATCAAGGTCGACTACTGGTTGCATGATTAAAACCGGTCCAAAGACTTCCTCTTGAAAAAGTTGAGCCGTAACCGGCACGTGATCCACAAGTGCCGGTCGCATCAGGCGGGCGCCTAACCGTTCACCGCCGGTCAAGACCCGAGCTCCACTCGCCACAGCCTCGGCTAGCCAGCTTTGTACCCGATCAAGATCACGACTTCGAATCAAAGGACCACAGTCCGTCTCCTCGAGTCTTGCGTCCCCAACCCGAAGCCTCTCGATTTCATGAATCAACTTTCGCCGAAACTCAGTTTCAATGTCGGCATGAACAAAGAGTCGCTGAAGCGAGATACAGACCTGACCCGAATGATAAAACGCATGCTTCACGGCCGCCGCCAACGCCTGATCGATATTTGCTGAAGGCATCACGATCATCGGTGCACTGCCACCGTGTTCAAGAAACACCCGGACACCGGGACTCACGACCTGGCGCAAATGCCAGCCGACTTTTGCCGAACCAATAAATGTGACACCGGCCCAGCGAGGATCAGCGGCAAGATCTTCTGCCAACTCGTTTGAGAAAAGCGCGACATCGATGGGATCATCCGGCAGCTCCGCTTTTAAAAGCTCAATCAGCTTAAGCCCTGAGAGCGGTGTCTCTGGTGCAGGCTTCAAGAAAACAGGACATCCTGCTGCGATAGCGGGGCCCACCGTGTGCGCCACTAAGTTGAGCGGATGATTAAACGCGGTTATCGCAAGGACCGGTCCAAGCGGCTCCGGACAAACAATCGCCGTCTTTCCTTGAGCCGCAGCCGTTCGCTGCATCGGAAGAGCTACTTCCCTGGGTGATACGGCCTCTTCAGCACAAAGCTCGAGTGTCACCACCGCGCGCATCACCTCGATGCGCGCGTCGCGCAAAGGTTTTCCACCCTCACTGGCGATCAATCGCGCCCAGTCTTCGCTTGTCGCTTGGATTTTCTCGGCCACCATCTTCAGTGCTCGCGCACGCTGAACACTCTGACTGACTTTCTTCTTAAAAAATGGCTCAAGCCGCATCTGAAGTTCAGAAGCTGTCAGCCAATCGACCTCTCCAACGACCGACTCATCATTAGGAGATAAAATCAATTTGCGATCCATCGCAGACCTCCGGATCTATTTATTCGGAAAGCGACAAAGAAACTCCGAACCTTCACCGATCTTCGAACGAACAGCGATCGATCCTCCGTGTGAAAGCACGATGTGTTTGACGATCGCAAGACCAAGCCCCGTGCCACCAACTTCACGTGCCCGTCCAGCATCAACTCGATAAAATCGCTCAAACAGACGCGGCAAATGCTCATCCGAAATTCCGGGACCACTGTCGCGAACACGCAGAACTGTGTCGCCGCTATTGGCGCCCTGCCCAGGTTCCCATACAATTTGAATCTCACTATGGTCAGGTGAATACTTCATGGCATTATCAATGAGGTTCGTCAAAACCTGCTCAATTCGTCGCGGGTCAGCCAATAGCCGATCCACCGAGCATTCGATCCGAAGACGATGCCGCGCCCGGTGTTTTCCCTCAAGCATGCGCACCGCTGCTTCGGTAACTTCTTGGGGACTGACGAGGCTCTTTTTAACTTCGGCGCCTGATTCAAGTGTCGCAAGCTCTAGGAGATCGTAGACAAGAGCCATAAGCCGATCGACATTTCGGGTTGCAACGTCTAAAAAACCACGCGCTTCTTCAATGCGCCCATCCTCAAGATCCATTTTCGCTGAATCCACATAGCCCTTGATCGAGGTCAGCGGTGTTTTGAGTTCATGTGAAGCGTTAGCAACGAAGTCCATCCGCATCTGCTCGGTCTGCTTGAGCTCAGAAATATCGTGAAAAATCGCGACAGCGCCATAAATCGGCGGCCGACCACCGGGTGATACAAACTCGGCAGCTTCTCGCAAAAACAGCGGCGACACCGAAATACTAAAGTCGCGCTCGTTAAGATGAAGTTCTGTGCGCATTCGAACCCGAAATGTGCGCGTTCGCCCCTCTTGCAAAACCCGATTGAAGCCGTCGAGAAGTTCCGGCACTCGAAACCGTTCCCGCAGTGGCTGCGCAGCACCGAGCGATCCACTCGCACCAAATAAGACAGCGAAACGAGAATTGAAATAGAGCGGCTCTGTGTCTTTTCCCATCGCGACAATCGCATCATTCACGGAGCTCAGAATTGTAACAAGCTCCTCGCGCTCCCGCGTGATCTCGACTTCCCGATCTTTTATCCGAACAGCGAGGCGCCCGACCGAACGTTCGAGCTCAGCCCACTCTCCAGGTTCGTCAACAAACAGTTCCTCAAGTTCGCTCTCATCATCAAATGAACGTGTCTTAAATGTACCTTGTTTAACTGCCCGCAAGACTCTCGATAGAGGCCGAAAAGCCCAATAGGTCGTAAGAAAAAACCACCCCACGCCAAGGCTTGCTGCCAGCGTAAAAACCCAAGTCAATTTTTGATCGAAAAGATCAAGCTGCGAAGCGGTCAGGTCGGCCGACACCGCGCCCTCGCGCAAAAGATAAACCGTCAGCGCAAGACCAACCACAAATCCAGATATTTGCAGACCGAAGTGCCCACCAGCGATGCGCCAAGGAAATCCGCGCAGCGAAAGCCAGCTCAAAATCCGCTTCAAGCGACGAACGCGATCGCGCCGACGACGCCACTCCGCCGGCGGCCGACGACTCTGCTCAAATGTCGATTTCGAACTCTTGTTCACAGAAGGCCATTTAAGCCTCTAAATCGGGTTTAACGCGATAGCCGACGCCGCGCACCGTCTCAATCACATCGGCACAATCGCCCAGTTTCTTCCTCAAGCCAAAAACATGGGTATCGACCGTGCGTCCTACAACACTCACGCCCTCACCCTGAATCTGTGAGATCAGCGAATCGCGGGTCAAAACGCGCCCCTGACTCTTAGAAAGCGCGATCAAGAGCTTAAACTCACTCGGAGTGAGCGAAATCGGCTCGCCACAGCACTTCACCTCATAAGTCTCGGGATACAGGTGGAGCTGACCAAGTTTGACCACTTCCATCGACGGCGCCGCCGTATCTTGAGTTCCAGAAATTCGCCGGCTCAGCGCGCGCACACGAGCCACCAAAACGCCCGCGTCAAAAGGCTTCGACAGATAGTCGTCCGCTCCCGCATCAAGTCCCTCGACAATGTCTTTGGGCTCTGACATCGCCGTCAGCATCAAAATCGCAAGCTCCCCACGATCTCGACTCCGACGAGTCTCACGAATAAAATCAACACCACTTGCACCGGGCAGCATCCAGTCGACAATAGCGAGATCAAAGCGCGCCGCCGCCATTGCGCCACGTGCCTCTTCAACCGAACCGACTGCCGTTACCGCATGTCCCAATCGCTTGAGATGCAAGACCACAAGCTCACGAACATCGACTTCATCCTCAACGACCAAAATCTTCTGGCTCATTCGTTCCCGTGACCCCCGACTCCATGTCGAACGTCTTCTCCTGTACAAGCAAAGATCACGTCTTCCGCGATGTTTGTCGCATGATCCCCCATACGCTCGAGGTTTCGAGCCACCAGAATCAGATCAAGTGCCGATCCAATCTGGTCGGGTTTCGTGCGCATAAACGTCACCAACGTGTCGAAGATGTTATTTTTGTACGAATCGACCTCATCGTCGCTCTCCAGAACCTTCTGCGCGAGAACAGTATCGCCTTTCATAAACGCATCCAGCGCGTCGCGAACCATTTTGCGGACGGCTGTTGCCATCGTCGGAAGATTCAGTTTCAAACTCTCTTGCAGGTCAATCCCACCATCTTCGATGTAATGTTCGGTATTATAACCGATGTTCATCGCCTGGTCTCCCATCCGCTCCAAATCTGTATTAATCTTGATAATTGCCAAGATGAGTCGAAGGTCAGCCGCAACAGGAGAAAGGCGAGCCAAGACCTCAAGGCACAGACTATCGATCGCAATGTGCTCCTCATTGATCTTTCTCTCGATCGCACGCAGCGCCGTGAGACCACTCTTCTCTTTCGTCTGCAAGGTGTGCGTGGCCTTTTCAATCGATTGCTCAACGAGTCCGCCCATCGCCAAGATTCGATTTTTTAATTCGCGCAGCTCTTGTTCAAATTGCCGTTGCATCGATCCCCCTGAAATACAAATCAGCCAAAGCGGCCCGTGATATATTGCTCTGTTCGCGTGTCTTTTGGCTTCGTGAAAATACGACTGGTCGGTCCCGATTCCACAAGCTCACCCATGAGGAAAAACGCTGTTTGATTCGAGATCCGCGCCGCTTGCTGCATGTTGTGAGTGACAATCAGAACCGTGACTTCGCTGCGAAGGCGCATCACAAGTTCTTCGATCCGTGCCGTAGAGATCGGATCCAGGGCCGAAGTCGGCTCATCCATCAATAGAATTTTTGGCCGAACAGCCAGTGCACGAGCAATACAGAGCCTCTGTTGCTGACCG
This sequence comes from Pseudobdellovibrionaceae bacterium, assembly GCA_016791465.1. Classification (GTDB taxonomy): domain Bacteria; phylum Bdellovibrionota; class Bdellovibrionia; order Bdellovibrionales; family JAMPXM01. The sequence continues at coordinate 1,310 of JAEUWE010000448.1, read as the reverse complement.
CCGGAAAGCGACGTTCCCGGTTTTTTCAGTTTATCCTTCACTTCCGTCCAAAGGGCTGCGTGATTAAGAGAGGTTTCAACGACCTCCTCAAGCACTGATCTTCGCTTCACGCCGGCGAGCCTGAGGCCTGCGACGACATTGTCAAAAATCGAGAGCCCCGGGAACGGGTTTGGTTTCTGAAAAACCATCCCCACTTGTCGACGGATCGCCACAGGATCGCTCCCTGGCGCATAGATATTCTCAGGTCCGCTGTCGCCAGTGATCCAAACATCGCCCTGTACACGAGCGCCATCGATCTCTTCGTGCAGGCGATTCAGACACCGAATAAAAGTCGACTTTCCGCACCCCGAAGGGCCGATCAACGCATAGACGTCATTTCGACTCACAGAAAGCGATATCGACTTCACAACATGGTGATCGCCAAACCATGCGCTAAGACCTTCGGTGCGAAGTGAAATTTCTGAATCGGTCATGAACCCGCTATCCTTTACTCACGTCGTCGAATCAAAAAACGCGTCACAAGATTGAGCAAAAATACGACAAAAACAAGAACCAAGGCCCCCGTCCACGCCAGCTGTCGCCAGGTATCGTCGTGGCTGGTAGCATAGGTGAAAATCTGAACCGGAAGACTTGCAATCGGCTGATTGAGACCGCGAAATCCAAACGAGTTTGAAAACGCCGTGAACAGAAGCGGAGCCGTCTCACCCGAGACACGAGCGGATGCGAGCAATATCCCTGTGGTCACTCCGGCGCGCACACCGGGTATAATGAGACGCAAAAGCACCTTCCAGCGCGGAAGCCCAAGCGCAAGACCCGCTTCGTAGACATGTGACGGCACCAGGCGCAGAATCTCCTCTGTCGAGCGCGCCACAATCGGAATCATGACGATGGAAAGAGCAAAGCCTCCGGCCCACGCCGAATACCCTCGCATCGGCACCACCACAACGGCGTATGCAAAAAGTCCGATTACAATCGACGGCACACTCGTCAACAGATCAACCGAAAGTCGCAATGCTCGAACGGTTAAACCCACCTTTAGTTCCGAAAGCGCGACACCACAGGCAAGGCCGATCGGAATTCCAAAACTTGACGCAATCGCAAGTAGGATGAGGCTTCCGCCGATCGCATTCGCCATTCCGCCGCCAAGTTCTCCGACTGGTTTTGGCAGCTCCGTAAAAAAAGCAAGCGAAAGCCCGCCCGCCCCGCGAACTGTGAGATAGGAAAAAATAAAGAAGAGCGGAGTGATCGCCAAAAACGAAAGCACACAGAGCACACTGATGGCAGACCAGTTGAGAATCTTGCGACGACCA
>JAEUWE010000382.1 GCA_016791465.1 Pseudobdellovibrionaceae bacterium | reverse complement strand
GATCTTCTGCGCTGAGCTCAAACTTCTTTAAAAGATCGATTGTATACTCGGCGCTGAGATCGTCTCCGGATTTCTCGAGCGACTTCTTTCGATAGACGGCCGCGAGGTTGCGCATCTGAAACTTCACGCAGTCGGCGCCCGCATCAACGGCGAGATCAACAAGCTTGAAGGCACGTTGGAGATCGCCATTATGGTTGTTGCCTATTTCAGCGATAATAAAACAAGCCGAGTCACCGCCAATTTGCTTGTTTCCGACCGTTAGATAATCCAACTGGGATTTCATAAACTTCCTCGTTCCGCCCGTGTCTAAGTTGTCGATGACTGTAAGACTTCATCTTCGCGGACTGACCACGATTGAAGTCCTTTTTGATCAAAAGTAACGCGATGACTCTGGTAGCCCTGTTCAGCCAGCGCTGACTCAAGTCGACAGCGTTTGAAAGGTTCTACGAAAAACAGAAAATAGCCACCGCCTCCGGCGCCGAGAAGTTTTCCGCCAATAGCACCACACTCGAGGGCAAGATCGTAAATCCGATCGAGTTTCGGGTTTGAGATCTTGGCGCTGAGCTGGCGTTTAAACTGCCAGCCTTCATGGAGTGACTGGCCAAACTGTCGCAATTGACCTTTGAGGAGTTGTGACTTCATCTTGTAGGTGAGGTCAGTATTCATCGCGACCAATTGGCGAATTTGATCTTTCTGCATTTCGCCCTTTTGATCTTTATGAATCTCGCTTGAATCGTGAGAGCCTCCGGCATAGCAAAGGACAAGACTTTCTTCGAGCTCCGCGAGCATGTCTTCGGTCAATCGAAGAGAGTGAACGATGTTCTCTTCTTTCTTGAACTCCATAAAATTGAATCCACCGAAGACGGTGGCGTATTGGTCCTGCCAGCCCCCGGCCATGCCGAGCGCAAGACGTTCTGCTTGAAAGGCGAGTTCTGCGATTTCATGGCGGCTCCAGCGATCTTCTCGGAACTGATTGAAGCAGCCGATAACAGACGAGAGCACGGCGGATGAGCCGCCGAGGCCTGATCCCATCGGAAATTCAGATGTGACCTCAAGCTCGAAGCCAAAGCTCGGGTTTATGAGCCCAATGACAGATGCGATCAGTTTAAAGTCACCTGGGGCCGACTTCATTTGGCCGATATCGACAAACTCAATATGGGCCTTGAGGTCGTCGGAGTAAATTTTGATAGTTGAATCTTGGCGTTTTCGCAGTGTCGCGTGGGCGAACATGTTGATCGTCGCATTGACGACGACGCCGCCATTCTCCACAAAGTAATGAGTTAGGTCGCTGCCGCCGCCGCCAAAGCTCACTCGAACCGGCGAGCGGGAGCGAGCGAGAACTGGGCGTTCGCTTTTGAGTGGAAAAAACTGTCGAGTGATAACTTTTATGAGGTGGCCGGATTCGGCAATGACTGGAACAACATGAATTTTATGGTCGAGAAGTTTCAGAACCTGCTCGCGCGGTGTTGAGGGGCGCACGTGGACAAACTGCTTGTTCATGCAGCTTTCAATCGGAGCCTCCATGTCATGGCTCTTGATGAGCCATCGACGAATGTCACCATCCGTTGCAATACCAAGTACGCGACGATCGTTGTCGACAACGAAAACAGCGCCGTAGGTATTTCTATCGATCGTTTCAAAGGCCTCGGTGATCGATTTTTTGTGGTGAATGAGGAATAGATCGAGATCTGCCATAGATTTTCAATCGCTGTTTGCGAGCCCCTCGTACGCTATCAGCCAGTGGCTAAGAGCCGAATAATTTGGATAGTCGAAGATCATCCAAAGCCTAGGCAAAATCAATGTCTTATGCCCTTTTGATCGGCTTGATCGTACGGGGCTTCATGCACTGAGTCGTTCGCGTCAAGGACGGGGAAAAAGCCGCGCTTCGACCAGTTCGCAGACGATGTGCCCCAGCAAAATATGAGCCTCTTGAATTCGAGGTGTACATGTCGATGGCACTTTGAGCATAAGGTCGCAGACTTCGTTCATCTGGCCACCTGTCGCGCCAGTGAGTCCGATAGTTTTAAGGCCCATTTTTTTTGCTGACAGCAAAGCTCTTAGAACATTCGGGGAGTTTCCCGAAGTCGACAGAGCGAGCACAACATCCCCAGAACGTCCGCAGGCCTCCAGTTGGCGGGAGAAGATGTCTTCATAGCTATAGTCATTGCCGATGCACGTGATGCTGGATGTATTGCACGTCAGCGCTTGTGCAGAAAGCGGGGCACGGTCGTAGTAGAATCGGCCGACCAGCTCTGCGACGAGGTGCTGGGCGTCGGCGGCTGATCCACCATTTCCAAATGCATAGAAGGTCCCACGCTGGCCATACATCTCAGAGATCCAGTCCGCAGCGAGTGAAGTGGCATTAACGAGAGCCGAGTCCGCCAAGATATCCTGTTTAACTTTTATGCTCTCGCGAACGGCGTCCATCACCTGGATGTTCATATGGTGGCCTCTCTTGAATCTCGTAAAGCTCCCTATAAATTGCGCCTGGAGTCCGTCTGTCAATGCCAAGCTGTGTCAACACGCCGACATCGCGTTATTTCGTGTTTATGCTACGTTTCGCGTTTTCAATTTTAGGGGTACATCGGCCATGGAGTATTTTCGTCAGTATCTGCCTCTTTTGGTGGGATTGCTTTGCGGACTCGTCGGAGGCGCGGTCGCTGGGACAGTGTTTCCGGAACGAGTTGAGCTTTCGCTGAGGGCCGAGGTCTCACAGGCTGCGCCGGAGCCATTGGTTTCGGCCATTGAGCAGACGACGCTAGGTTTCTTAGAGCGACAGCCCATTCGAATTCAGTCCTATACGATGTATAAAACGGCCCGTGAGATGGTCATGCTCGTCTCGAGTAGCAATGAGCTGTCACT
>JAEUWE010000350.1 GCA_016791465.1 Pseudobdellovibrionaceae bacterium | reverse complement strand
ATTCTTCATAGCGCTCATCCGCCTCGTACTCTTCTGCAATTTTGTATGCGCCTTCAGGTGTCGACGAGTCATACTTTTCAATGCTCGAACAGCCGATGCAGCACAAGAGAGCAACCGGCATCAACAGAGATAAGTCTTTGAGTTTCGGAAGGAATTTCATAACTGGAAGTCTTTTTCGGCCAGCCGCTTTTGTCAATCTCGTGGCGGCGTGTCGTCAGTCGCGGAAATGGGTCAGGTGCGAATAGAGCGCGTTGAAAGTGAGTTTGACCGCGCTGGCGACGGGGATTGAGACCACCATTCCGAGGATGCCTCCGACTTCAGCACCGACGATGATCATCACCACCACGGTAACGGGGTGCAGGTCGACGATCTTGGCGACGACCAGGGGGATGATGAAGACGACATCGATCAGCTGAGCGATGAGGTAGACCGAGGTAACAAGGATTAGCATGGTGGCGGCATTGGTGCCGGGTTCGGATATGGCGAACTCTGGAGAGACCAGTGTGATGAGGATGGCGGGAATCGCACCAATGATTGGGCCGAGATAGGGAATGAGATTGGTGGCGGCTGCAAAAATGGAAAGAATCGTGGTGTATGGGAAATCCAGCGAGAAGAGTCCGATCCAAACAACGAGACCAACAATTGCGGCCTCGAGAAAGCGGGCTCGGATGAAGCCGCCGAGCTGGTCATTAATTTGGTGGCGAAGATTAAGGGCGATTTCGAAGAGTGGGTTTGGAACAAAACTCAAGAGAGAGCGTGAGATTGCATTTCCGTCTTGGAGCATAAAGAACGCAAAAAACGGCGCAAGCATGAGGACGGTGAAAGAGTGTGATACGGCGTCGGGAAGTGCCGCTGAGACATCGGCCGTCTTTATGGCGATCCACTCCGCCAATTCTTTTGAGGGATTGATCTGTCCGACCTTCCAATAGGCGCGATATTTGTGTTCGATTGAAGACACGAGCGACGTCAGCTCTTGCTGATAGTGCGGAAGGCGTTCGACCAAGTTCGTGGCCTGATCAACAATCATAGGAAGAACGATGGAGATGCCAACGCCGACGACAATTCCTCCGAGGGCGAAAGGCAGGACTGTGGCAAGACCGCGGCCGAGGCCGCGACGCTCGAGCCAGTCAACGATGGGTGAGAAAAGATAGGCGATGACAAAACCTAATATCGTCGAAACGAGCAGGCCTTTGATGGCGATAATCAGCGTTGCGCTTGAGATTAAAATCGCCAGAAAGCCAATGAGTCGCCAGCGTCTTTCTCGGCGCAAGAGATCTCGGGAGATATCGTGCGGAGTTGGGCCGCCGTTCACGGTTGAGCTCCGTGATCGCGGGCCGGGGGGGCGCGCAAGTCTTTGAGTGCGCGCCGGAGCTCGGAGACTTTTTCGGTTGTCTCTTTGAGTCGACGGCCAAGAACCTCGGCGAGGCGCAGGGCGATTCGCGTCCCCATTGCCGGCCGACGAGCGAGGATCTCGACAAGGTCGGGTTTAAAGAAGCCAATGAGAGTCGTTTCTTCGCGCGCGATGGCCGTCGCCGTTCGCCGCCCATTCTCCTCGACGAGAGAGAGCTCGCCAAAAAAGTCAGAGGGAAGCAATTGCGTAACAAAAATGTCTCGCGATTCGTCGTTGGGAGAGTTTGGATCGGAGACGAAAATTTCAACTCGGCCTTTGGCGATAATATACATTCCGACGCCGACTTCACCCTGCCGAAAAATCGGCTCGCTTGAGTGGTAGTGCCGAATGTGCACGCAGCGCTCTAGAAAACGAAGTTCCGCCTCTGATAAATCCCGAAACAGAAGATTATCTCGGAGCTGGGCATTGAGTGCGCGTTCCGAGGACTTTCTAAAAATATTGTCCCAAAGAAAGTTCACTGAAACGCCCTTTCTGTTGCATCGGCCGTGGTCATCACGTCGGTGTCTTTGACCCAGCCAGACATGCCGCCGGGGTAGTGAATGCGCCGCCATGTCGTTTCGCCAACCGCGCGTGAATCCAGCACGAGAACTTCCATACCCTCAAAGATCTCGAAAAGGACGGTTGCGCTGGAGTCTGCTGCGGAGCGGACTTCGACCTTCTTGCCGAGGACCGTGCCGCGAATGTCGATTCGATCGACGAATTGGCTGAGTGCAACGGCGCTCAGAAAGACGAACAACAACATGATGGTAATGCCTGCCAATGGAAGTGAAGGCATCGCAGTTTCTTGTTCCAAGGCCTGACGGCGTCGCGACCACCAGCGAAGCAGCATCCAGCCGCCGATCACCATCAGGATAGCGGAAAGCACGACAGTGAGCAGTGGCGATGTTTTATGCAGGACGTTGCTCCGAAAGGACTCCCAAAGGTCATAGTCTTTGCTGAGTTCTGTTTTCGGGAGCTTTTTTAGGGCCCATTGAATTGACGCATCGATGGTGTCGTCGGTCGGATACTCATACTGCGCTTGTCGCCACAGTGCGATCGCCGAGCCAATCTGGTTCTTCTTAACGGCGATCAGCGCGAGGTTGTTGAGCACGGCGAGTTGCTTGGGGTGTGACTTATCAAGCTCGAGGAGGCGCTGGCGAGCCGCATCGAGATCGTTCTTTTTAATTGCCTGAACGGCTGTCGAGAAGACCTCTTCCGGCGATTCTGAGGCGACGGCGGCAGAAGGGAATGACACATTCATTCCGAAAACAACGAACAATATGACTAAGAGTCCCAAAATCCACCGGCTATTCACATTCAACTCCACATCTCCATGTTTAGAGATCCCTGGCCCTTCGGCAACGTTTTCGAGGGCTGGTTGCCGCTGGTCGGGGTTGGGAGTAAGCTGATCACGACAAGGAGATGTCTGTGGATAATTCTGTTAAGTCCCTCGCGGGTCATCGTATTTTGAATTCAACGAAAATTTCGAAGATGATTTCGGACCTGGTGGCCGCTGTGCAAGAGGAAGAGAAGGCGCTCGGCGCCATTCGCGAGCCTTTGGCAGAGGCCCTCGATAACGGTAAACGCGTATTTGACGAGACCGGAAAATTTCGCGGTCGCGCTCTGAACTATCAGTTCGTTGGCACGGGCGCAGGCCACGGGCCTTACGTCGAGGTCGAGGATGGATCTGTCAAAATGGATCTCATCAACGGAATTGGTGTGCATATTTTTGGTCACGGCAACACGCGAATTCGCGAGGCGGCAGTCCGCGGGGCGCTTTCCGACGTTGTCATGCAGGGTAATCTTGAGCCGAATCACGAGTATGCCAAAGTTACGAAAAAATTGATCGAGCTTGCGAGCAAAAACAGTCGCTTGAAGTACGCATGGCTTTCAACTTGCGGGACGATGGCCAATGAAAATGCCTACAAGGCTGCGCGCCAAAAGAACACGCCGGCCAAACTCGTAATTGCGATGCAGAACGCTTTTGCGGGTCGTTCAACAATGATGGCGGAGATTACAGATAATCCGGCCTACAAAGAGGGTCTGCCAAACTACAACGAAGTTCTTCGTATTCCTTGGTACGATGCTTCTAATCCCAAAAGCAGCGAAGATATTCTGCGCAAGTTCAAAGAGCATGTGGCCAACAATCCTAAACAAGTCGCGGCTTTTGTCTTTGAGCCGATGTTGGGCGAGGGCGGCTATCGAACCGCTCCGCGCGAATTTTTCATTCCGATTTTGGAGTTCTGTAAAGAGCAGCATATCGCCGTTTGGGCGGACGAGGTTCAGACCTTCATGCGCACAGGAGAGATGTTCGCTTTCGAAACGCTTGGCATTGGTCAGTATATTGATCTTTGCACGGTTGCGAAAACGCTGCAGACGGGTGCCACGCTTTACACTGAAGAATACAATCCAAAGCCGGGATTGGTTTCAGGTACATTCTCGGGCTCGTCGGCCTCGCTCTCGGCAGGGTATGAGGCGATGGAGATTCTTACGACCGGTGGGTATCTTGGAAAGTCTGGAAAGATTCAGGCGCTTCACTCCGAGTTCATCGGCATGTTGAATCGACTCAATGAAACGACTTGTAAGGGGCAGTTGCGCGAAGCCGGCGGAATGGGCCTGATGATTGCGGTCACTCCTCTTGATGGTTCAAAAGACAAGGTGAACAAGCTTCTGCAGGTGCTTTATAAGAACGGGATGATCGCGTTTTCTTGCGGCCGGGACCCGTACCGCCTGCGCTTCCTTTTGCCAGTCATCATGCAGAAGGCCGACATTGAGGCTGCAAGCAAGATTCTCGAGAAGTCGATTCTCGAGATGTTGCAGTAGGCGTTTTTACGGTGGATTTTCTTGAGGCCTGCCGGCGGATGATTGGAACAGATTCAAGTCCGGCGGCAGGAACCGCGGAAGTCGGTCGCTTTGTTGAAAGCCTTGCCGGCTCAATGGGTTTAGCGACCGAGCTCCAACAAGAAACGTGGAATGGTGTCGATCAAGCAAATGTCATTGTTCGACCTCCGGGATTGAGTTCGAGCGAAACGGATGAGCGTCGTCCAGAGTTTCTGTTGCAAACCCATCTTGATACTCCGGACCCTGGTGCTTATGCCCTTTGGCAAAAGACCGGTTCAAATCCGTTCAATGCGAGCATCTATCAGACCGAAGACGGCGACGTGATTCATGGTCTGGGAGCCGCGGATACTAAACTCGATTTTCTCTGCAAGCTCTTTGCACTCAAGGACCTCGTGGACGCTGGCGCGGGCTCGAAGACGCCTTGGCGAGTGTCCCCAGTTTTGGTCGGAACGTTTGGCGAAGAGCTCGGTATGCCGGGCGCAGTGAAGCTGATCCGCAAAAAAATGGTTCGGCCCGTTGCTGTTCTTGTCGGTGAACCGACCGCGCACCGCTTGGTTGTTGCCGGGAAAGGATTTGCCTCAGTTGAAATTGAGATTCCATTTTCAAAAGAGGAGAGAGAGTTTCGCGAAGCGCACAATTTGAGCGAAAGTGCTTCGTCTCAGAGTCGGATCTTTCGTGGTCAGGCTGCACATTCGTCGTCACCGCAGCTTGGCGACAGTGCGATCGGAAAAATGCTCGATGCTCTGGAGCGACTGCCGAATGGGGTCGCGGTCATGGAGATCGAAGGGGGAGTGAACTTTAATACCGTTCCTGCTCACGCCGTTCTTGAGATTGATTTGGTCGCAGGTCTAGTTGAGCCGATGGCACTGAAGATCGTGAAAATTCGCCAGGCGATTCGGGCTGTCGAAAGTGAATTCAAAAACTTTGCAGACTCGCAGTTTGTACCAGCGGAACCGACGATGAACATTGGCATGATTCGAACCCTTGATGATCATGTTCGGATCAGCGGGTGCGTGCGTTTGCCGCCGACGGTTGGCCAGGCTGCCTATGAGGATTGGATGCAAAGACTCCGCGCAGCATGTCGTGAGCAAGGGGCGGAATTTCGCATTGGCGACTACAAGCCGCCCTTCAGGACGAAAGAACAGGCCGATATCATTGAAGTTTGTCAGAACACATTGAGTGAGATGGGGCTTTCTTCTGAGCTGACTGCGCAGTCGGTCGCGAATGAGGCCAATGTTTACTCGAAGTTTGGTCTGGATGTTGTGGTCTGGGGGCCGGGGCAGGGTGTCGGCAATTCACACACTCCAAACGAGTGTGTGAAACTGAGTGATCTTGATGCGGCTCGCGATTTTTACCGCCGCATTATGAGGCGGGTGTCACTGTGAACAAGATCAACCGAACGATGGGTCAAATGATGAGCGTGGGGGGCGCGACGGTAACCGGCGGCAACTTCTTGTTGCGCGGAGCTCAGCCGGGCGACCTGCGCAATCTTCACGACCTTGCCGGGCAGTTCTCGCTTCTCAATCTTCCCGCAGACAAGAAAGTTCTGGCCGACAAGATCGAGCGTTCGGTGGCATCGTTTGCCGGCGAGCTCCCTAAAAATGAGGCCGAGTATCTTTTTGTCTGCGAAGACAGCGAAACTGACACTGTTGTTGGCAGTTCATTGATTCTGGCAAAGCATGGGACCGAGGAGGTTCCGCACTACTATTTCAAGATCGTAAAACGAAATCGCTTTAGCGAAGATCTTGGCGTGGGGTTTATTCACCAGGTGCTTCAACTTAAAGAGGACACCGACGGCCCAACCGAAATTGGCGGCCTGTTGATTGACCGCAGTTACCGTCGTCGTCCCGAGAAGCTGGGAAAGCAAATCAGCATGGTGCGTTTTCTCTATATGGGAATGCATCCAGAGGGATTTGAAAAACGCGTACTATGCGAACTAACGCCGCCGCTTGGAGATGGCGGTCGCAGCGAGTTCTGGGAAGCACTTGGCCGTCGTTTCACGGGGCTTCCCTATCAAGAGGCCGATTTGATTTCACAGGGTAATAAAGAATTCATTTCGAGCCTCTTCCCAGAAGAGGACATCTATTTGGCGCTTCTTGATTCACGTGCGCGTTTGGTTCTGGGCAGAGTGGGACAAGACACACGACCCGCACAGCACCTTTTGGAGTCGATCGGCTTTGAATACCTTCATGAGGTGGATCCTTTTGACGGTGGACCACACTACGGTGCGGATTTGAGTTCGATCACCGTCGTCAAAAATACGCGTGCTGTCGTTTTGGGAAGCCCGGCCGAAAGGCATCAGTTCTCGAGCAATGCATTTGTGGGGCTTCGAGTGGACGGAGAGTTCCGCGCGATCTGGACCCCAGTTGACGACCGGGGCAGTGAAATTGTTGTTCCAAACGGGACATTGAAGGCGCTGCAAGCAAGTGTGGGCGATCGAGTTTTCTGTTCGACTGTAGCGTAGAAACGAAGGGACGACGATGAAAACGATGGAATTCTTGGGCGACTATATCGATGGAAAGTTTGTTCGTCCCGATCGCGCTGACGGTGAGTTTGCCGATATCTCTCCTGCGGATTTAAAAGACGTCATTGGTCGACTTGAATATCGGTATGATCATATCACACGGGCGACGAAGGCTGCGAAAGATGCGTTTCCTGCATGGGCGCGACTACCGCAAGAGACGCGATTTGCGGCGCTCCGGCGACTGAAGGAAGTTTATAGCGCACACGCGGAGCAGCTGGCCGAGTTGATTGCTCGCGAAACCGGAAAGCCGCTCTGGGATGCGACCGGCGAAGCGAAAGCGATGATCAATAAGATCGATATCACGATTGATCACTCGATGCGCCTGGTAAAGGGCGAGCGGATTCCCAACGCGCTTCCCGGTGTTGAGGGCGTTGTGACGTACCTCCCGCGCGGAGTGATGGCGGTTCTTGGTCCGTTCAATTTCCCCGGCCATTTACCCAACGGTCACATTGTTCCGGCGCTTGCGACGGGGAACACTGTCGTCTTTAAGCCGTCGGAGCTAACTCCAATGGTCGGCCAGTTTATGGCGCAGCTTTTTGATAAGGCCGAATTCCCGAAAGGCGTCTTCAATCTTGTTCAAGGTGAAGGTGAAACCGGAAAGCGCCTTGTTGCTGACGAGAATGTCGATGGAGTTTTGTTTACTGGTTCATATGAGACGGGGCTGAAGATCAAGCAGAAGACGGTTGATCAGTATTGGAAGCTTCTTGCTCTTGAAATGGGCGGCAAGAACGCGACGATTGTTTGGAACGACGCCGATCTCAACAAAGCACTCTGCGAGACGATTATCGGCGCATTCATGTCGTCGGGTCAGCGCTGTTCATGTACGAGTCGCGTGATCTTGCACGAGGACATCGCACAGAAGTTTATTGATAAGTTCTATGAGACCGCCAAGAAACTGACAATTGGCCACTGGAAAGACAATCCCTTTATGGGACCGCTTATCAACGCCGCTGCAGTTGAAAAATACATTCGCTTTCAAGAGATTGCGAGCCGTGAGGGCGCTGAGCGTTTGATGAGGGGCAAGGCCCTTGATGTCGGCAAAGACGGTTACTACGTGACGCCGTCAATCTGTTTGGTCGATCGTTTTAAAGAAGATTCGATTTATCAAAAGACGGAAATTTTTGGACCCAACGTTGCGATTTACCGCACACGCGACTTTGACGAAGCACTTAAAATTAACTCGAGCACTGGATTTGGGTTGGTCACATCTGTGTTTACAAAGAATCGTGCGCTTTATGAAGAGACGCTGTATCGTGCGCGCTGCGGATTGGTGAACTGGAACCGGACGACCAACGGTGCAAGTTCAAAACTTCCATTTGGTGGTATGGGAAAATCGGGAAATGACCATCCTGCGGCTGATTTCGCGGTGCTCTACTGTACTGTTCCCGTCGCCAGCCACGAAGATTTGACGCCACTTGATCTCAAAGCAGCTCCTCCTGGATTGAGCTTCGAGCCGATATG
>JAEUWE010000268.1 GCA_016791465.1 Pseudobdellovibrionaceae bacterium | reverse complement strand
CATGCGATGGGTTCCATCGCGCTCGCTGGTGAGAAGCTGCGCCGACTTTGGCCAATGATCGCAACGGTGAATCGCCTTCAGCGGCATCGATTTACTCAACTCGTTTTGCAGCATCCAGCTCAATGAGACAAAATGACGAGAGAGTCCATTGTCAGGAATAGCCAAGAGCTGACAGATCCGTTCATCGCTCAGCTCTGAAAACTTCACGAGGCCTTCAAGACTCTTGTACTCATCGGTCAACGTGGGTGCGCCAGCCTTCGATATAGCAAGATGTCCGAAGTCGTAGACCAGTAGCGCTGCCGAGAGAAGTCCGGTACCTACGCCGAACTTTTTCGCCGCCGAATACACTCCTTTTTTTGCCACAAGCTCCGCTTCGATTTTTTGAAGATCCAGCCTCAGCGCTTTGTGCTGAGGGCCTGACTGACTGGCATGATCCAAAATCAATCGCCCTTGGTCAGCCTTGCCTCGCTTGATCAGGCCGACCGCAACGCTTGCGGCTTTTTTTCTTTGCGAATCCAGTTCGCTAAAAGCCTTACCCACCGTCGCGTGCTGTGCCTCGATCTTCGCGACTTGGCCCTCGACGACCCTCATTCCGGCATAGGCCGCGCCGGTCAGCCCTCCTGCACAGAGCGATGAGTAAAGCAGGTCTTTGCTACACAGAAGTTGATCGAGGATATAACGCGTTTTTTCTTTGATTCCGATGAGCTCTTCAACATCGCACTTTGCTGAACCCACGGCCTTCAAAAGCAGTTCGCGGTTCTGTGAACTCAGCGGCGCAGCCTGATCGCACGATTCATTTCGGCCAGGATTGATGTAGACGCCGCTTGCGCATCTTCCGGCCGAATTGGCGTCGCTTCCGACAACGTTCGCGGCCCCGGAGAGCGCGAAAACGCAGGCGCAAAATAAGATCAGGGCACGTACGGTTTTTCCTGAAAATGCCATCCCTTGATTCTAAAGTGCTCGCTCGCCAAGATGTAGTCGAGTCGTGGTCCAGATTGATTCGCTTATTGCTTTCATAGGCTTGCTTCCCAGAGTTCTCGCTGCCGACGAGCCTGCGCTTTGAACATTTGAAGGCCTGAAACGTACTTTGCTTTGGACTCGAGAGCCACTTCGAGCCCAGCCGAATCCTCTGTGTAAGACAGATCGATGACGATCTCAGGCCGAAATGCATTCGACCATGCGCCTCGCTCAGAGCCCGACGCCCAGATCAAGACCCGCGCAGGCGATACCGACTCACCGCTCTCACGAACAAGTCCCGTGCGCGCACTGACTGAAACCGTGTTGGTCGCAATCGACTGAACGGCCGGCAAAACGCCACCGCCACCCCAAATGATCATCCGCTCTTGTGGCGCAACACCCGCGAGAAGCAAAAGTTCAGCAAAGCCTTCAGCATCGGTGCTTGCTCCGGCAAATGTACCGCCAGACTTCCAAATCGTGTTCACAGGGCCATCGCACTGAAGCTCAGTGCCAATTGCAGCCTTCAATGGAGCTGTGACCGCTGCGGCCTGAAGACCAATATCTTTTAAAAATGAGAGCCCGCTTCCGACTTCATTGGCCTTCATCGCAATGGCCAGAACTGGCATTCCGCGTTTTGCAAAAAAATCGGCGTGCTCGGTCGGCGTTCTCGAGTGATGAACGGGATCACCAAGGATGGCAGCAAAGCTTCCCGTACGCGCATTTTGAACGGCATCTTTGAATCGCAGCCATTCGTAGAGGGTCGGCTGATCGAGGCTGGTTCCGTCGTCCTCGCGCAAAAACGAGAGTGCCGCTAGTCGCTCTGCCATCAACAGACGATACCAAGACCATCGCGGCCGGGCGGTTCTGACCGACATCGGCAAATACACGCGGCGCTTCGGTTCACTCATCGCCCACTCATGCCCTGTTCTCAGTTCCGAAAAACTCTCGGTCGGAACCGCGATTTTAACCAAGCGTACTGTCTCTTTGAGAGAGTTCGCGAGGCGATAGGGGTCTGATTCTCCAAGAGCCTCAAGATCTTCTTGGTGAATGCTGACCACCGTTCGCTCAAGCGGCGGTCGCTCAGACGCAGGCAGTTTTATAAAGTTTCTAAATGGAATATCCACGAGCGCCTGATCACGAATACGCGCCAGGGTCGCCTTCTGCCTATTCGAATCGCGCAGACTGATGAGCAATCGCTCGGCCGGAACTTTGGCGATCACATTCCAGGCTTCCTCTGAACGGATGAGATCATCTCGCACTTCAATTCGCTGCACACCCCAGCGGAGCCAGCGCTCAAGTGTCGAGACAAGTCGACGTTCGCTTGTCAGACTCATCACTCCACCATTGGTCGCAAGCGAACCCATGTCGAGAACGTCTTCGAACCAGCGCGTTTCAATCACATCGTTCTCGAGAATACCTTCAGGAATCGCGAGCACGCGATCTGCTCGAGCCTGAAAGCGCGGTTCGCGAGTGTCGCGGCGAAGGCGCCACTCGTCGCGAACATTCAGTGCAGGATTGAGTCGCGGGCGATCGATAAAGATGCGGACATCGCGATCTGTCGCCCGGCGAACCCAAATCGCTTCCCAACCCTCATGTAAAAGTGCTGGATCAAAACCACCGCCCACCGAAAGCACAACCGGATCAAATGAGGAGCGTGTTTGACGGTCAATCTTTTCAAATGTTTCGCGCTCAAGATGCCGAAACTCTGTTTCGCCAACCAGATCAAATGTTTTCGATCCACCAATCTGTTCATCAAGATCGATAAACTCGGCCTGCGCGCGATGAGCCCAGGTGTGGCCGGCACGGGTCTTCCCGCTCCCGCGATGACCGATAATCGCAAAGCGACGAGCATCGCCTTCCACGATTGACCAGAATAACGGAAGACTCTTTGCAACAACGCCGCGCTCACTCACCTGGACCGGCGCTCCAGCCTGGGCCAAGACTCCGACTTGGAAAGCCGCTCGGTGGTCATGATCAGGATTGCAAACAATCGCGGATTGCATTTCTCGGCGCTCGTGCCACCACGCAGGTGGAGCACCACCGGCCAGGCGAATTCCGTCGGGCCTCTCCTCAACTGAAATTCCAACTGAACGCAACGTCTCAACCGTCGTTCGAATCCGATCGGACTCTTTGAGACGAAGCTGGGGAGCGCCACTCAGTGTTGAAGCGCCTTCGGCTGTCGCCAGGACAGCGGCGAGGCACGGAAACAAATCCGGCGCACCACCGAGGTCGCAGTCAATTCCGTGTCTTTGCCGACGGCCGTGAACTTCAATATGTCGCCCGCGCTCAATGTGCACACCAGACTGCTCTAGAAACGAAAGTCCGATAGCATCGGGCTGCGCCGTCGTTGCCAATGTTTGCGAATCGCGCTCCGAGAGCTTCAGCAAACCCGCCGTTTCAACACTGGCAAGACAGGCCAGCGTAAAAACTGAGCTCCAGTCCGGCTCCGCATGCACGGAAAGTTTCACGTCTCCAGCCGGAGCTTTAATTTGAATCAACATCTGGCCGCGACTATTCAGTCGACTGACCTGGCACCCGATCTGCTCGAGCATTCTTGTCGTCATCTCCAAATAGCCGCCAGAACGCATTGGAGAATCAGCATGAGTCCTCACCTCAAGAGAAACACCGTCGCCAATGTTCGAACCGGCAAGCAAAAGTGCTGATGCAAACTGACTCGACTCGGCGGCATCGACACTCAGCTGAATGGTCCCTTTTGGCCAACCGCGAGCCCCCAATCGAACTGACGTCGGTGACTCAACACGAACCTTCGCTCCCAAGAGACTGAGAACACGATACAGCTCGAGGTGCGGTCGTGAAAATAGTCGCTCACTCCCGTGAATAAGAAACTCTCCCGACTCGCGCGAGAGTCTCGCAAGCAAGAAACGAAACCCTGTGCCTGAATCGCCAATTTTAAATTCACGTTTGCCGGCTGCAAGATCGCGAAGTGCCTGACCGATATGCGTGACGTCTTCACCATCGGCTTCGGATGGATGCCAGCCTTCAATTGTGAGCCCTGGAAAGATCGACCTCAGAATCAACGCACGGTTCAGCCAAGATTTCGACCGTGGGACAGGTCCATCATAATAAAATGGCCGGCGGACTCGAATAGGCGAAGCGATATCTAGCATATCCATCCCGTCTCAATTCCAATCGAAATCAATCTCTCAACCGCAACAGATTGCCGTCGTACGCGCCCCATCTTTTCAATCAGAATAAAAATCAAATCTTCGCCGCTCCCACGTTTCTTATCGTGCAGAAGTGCTTTGCGTGCATCTTGCTCGCGAACCGGATCGGCGGTCTGCTCAATGCCAAGCATCGCAAGCCAGTTTCGAAACGCCATTCCGTCATATTCGTTCAGTCGACCCGCACGTTCACTCACATCGATCGCAAACAACAGTCCCTGACCAACGGCGGCTCCATGCGAAAGGCCCTGTACGGCCTCAAGCACATGACCGAACGTATGACCAAGATTCAAAACCTGGCGAGCTCCCTTGGTTTCAAATGGATCGCTCGACACGATCTTCATTTTCACTTTGATCGCCTGTGGTAGATTGCGCCAAAGCCACTCGCCCTGCTTTGTGGTCGGTCGCATTAGGCCCTTGCCCCAAGTACCTCCTGAGAGAATTGCCGCCTTCGCAAGCTCACCGACGCCATCTTCAATCCGTGCGGTCGGCTGTGCGAGCAGAAGTTCACGAACCAAAATCGTTTGCTCAGCTGGATAGAACGTACCGATTTGGTTTTTTGCTCCCATAAGGTTGAGCGCAGTCTTCCCTCCATGGCTAGAATCAATTGCTGAAAGCCATGTCGATGGAATATGAATCAGCTTTAATCCTCGCTTATAAACCGAGGCAAAAAAGCCTGCGAAATCGCCAACTGATCCACCGCCGACGGCAACCACCGTCCATTCGCGATTGGCTCGTCCACCAACCACACGATGCACTTTCTCGGTAAAAGTCGAGAAGCTGTTAAGCGACTTCAACCCCTCGCCCGCTTTTACCGCGAATTGAAACGGAAATGACTTCGCCCATCGCCGAAATGCCGGTGAGGCCTGAAGCAGGCGGCGATCGAAGACAAGAATCGTGTGGTCCGGAGAAACGCGAATCGAATTGAAACTCTGAACCTGTCGGAGGTTATAGCGCATGGCCTAGATTAAGTCGCTTGCCGACCCTTACTCAAGTGCTGACTGAGTGACAATTAGCGTCTCGACGATGGCATCTAGTTCAATCGCCTGAGTCTCATCTCGCGCTCCGTTCAACCGGGACTCCTAACCGCAGGGCCCGAGGCATGCAATCAGCCCCTCCCATAACAATTGCGCCCTCTAAAATCGGATACGGAGACACGATGAAACGACTGAACTACCATCTCTTTGCAACGCTTCCTTTTGCCCTCGCTCTTGCCGCCTGTGGATCCAACAGCTCATCAGTCTCCGGTGGCGGCGGCTCAATCAGTGTCGACAGCGGCGGAAACTGCAGCCAGCGATACATTAATGACTACAACAAAATCAGCTCAGAGGCGCGCCAGCTGAAGAGCATGACTAAGAATCCAGAACTCTATCCTGAGTCCAGGATTTCAGCTCAACTCGATAACATTCATTCCGCCTGCAAACTGTTCTTTGCGACCCATGCGAACGTAACCTGTCGAGCAGAGGTCGACTTTTCCACAAAAACCGTCTCCAGCGATGATCATCGGACCGGCTGCGCCACAGTCGAAAAATTCTTCGAGACCAAAAAGAAGGCTGCTCCGCAAATCTCTTCATCAGTCTCCATGGAACAAACACGTCCCGCTGAACAACCTGCACCGATGGCGGTGACTGTCGAAACAGCAACGGTTCCAGCCCCAGCGCCGGCTCCTGTCACTGAAGACTCCATCGCGATGTCAGAACTTCGATCTGAACAGATCCAAATTACGATTCGCGACCAGGCCGCTTTCGCCAAACTGTTAAAATCAAAGCACCTCGGCGTTGCGAACGGAACTATCGACGAAGAAAGTCGCCTATTAAACTACATGACCTCAGAAAACGCTGCCTGCTTCGTCAACGACCAAGCAAAGCCAACAAAAAAGAAGGACAAAGTTTCAAACCTCGAAATGAAAAGTCAGACGGAACGTACCGATTCTTACGGCAAACGTGAGCTTTCACTCGAACTCAACAACGGCCGTATTGCAATCACTTGCCACCGTACAGACAATGCCGCATTCAAATTGAGTGCAGTTCGTTCGGCCTTCGGTGGCATCCTCGAGTTCAACATTTTAAAATAATCAAGTTTGCTTCAACTGAGATCTGCAAGGGACATCAGCGAACAAAACGTAACCTGGCGTCCCCAAGCAGTAAACTCAGTTCTCGGTTCCGTCGGCCTGGGCACGAACGTGGCAGCTGAACTGACGGTCGCCTCTCACGGTGGCCGCTGGATATTCGGTCCGACAAATCGGCTGAACCAAGGGACAGCGCCCTGCGAATGAACAGCCAGGCAAGACCTCAAGCGGCGAGGGCGGCTCACCCTGAACAACACGCACCGGCGGCCCGTCGGTCGCATCGGGATCGGACTGCAAGAGCGTCTCCGTATAGGGGTGTTGCGCTTTCGTCAGCACTTCGCGCGCGGGTCCGCTTTCAACAACTCGCCCCAGATACAAAACCGCGACACGCTGTGCGATGAATCGAACAACCGAAAGATCGTGTGAAATAAAGATCAGTGACAGTCCTTGAGTCGCTTGGAGTTCTTTTAGCAAATTGAGAATCTGCGCCTGAATCGAAACATCGAGAGCTGAGACCGGCTCATCCAATACTAGAATCTTTGAATCGAGAGCCAGAGCGCGTCCAATATTCACTCGCTGTCGCTGACCACCTGAAAGCTCATGCGGGAAACGACCCAAAAGTTCCGCCGTGATTCCAACTTTTGCAGCGATCGCCTCAGCGCGACCACGATCGGCGGGAGTAAACCGCCAACGACCCTCGCGAATCAAAATCGGCTCAACGAGAATCTGTTCGACCCGACGGCGCGGATGAAGTGAACCGAGCGAGTCTTGAAATACCATCGGAATAATCGATTCACTGGTTTCGATCACGCCGCGATCAGGCTTTTCGAGCCCCACAAGCAAGCGTGCGAGCGTGCTCTTGCCACAGCCGCTTTCACCAACGATGGCGAGCGTTTCGCCCTCACCGACTTCAAGATCAACGCCCCGAAGAGCGCGCACAGCGCCTCCGGGAACGTGATAGGTTTTCTCAAGGCCGTGGGCGCGAAGTCTCACTCAGATCTCACTTCTTTAATTCTGTTTTCGCATCGTCGTACGCAGTGCGAACCTCGCTCCACGCTTTCTCAAGACCTTTTTTCATTTTTGTCCAAGCTGCACCGGTCGACTTTTCAAAAGCCTCGTACTTCTTGTTGAGCTCGTCGCGCTTTTGCTGAAGCTCAGCAAGCTTCTTTTTTGTCTTCTCTTGAACCTCGGCCGACGTCGACTGCGCGTCTTTTTTCAGGCCCTCGATTTCACGATCGATGTCGGCCAGATTCGATTTCATACGTTTAGCGAAGTCTTCTTTTTTTTCAGTGGCAAATTCCTGCGCTGCTTCGACAGCCTCAGCCGACTCCTTTTTTACTTTCTCGGCCGTGGCCTTCTTTTCAGCTTGAGCAAGCGATGCGGTAACGAGAACACAGAGAACGATGAACAGGTTTTTCACAATGAGCCCCTTTCGTTTTTGGATAAAAAACATCGATTGAATTGCGAAGCCGAACTGAACACCGGAGCCTCACGCTCGCAGCGATCAAATTTTTTCTCACATCGAGCCGCGAACACACAGCCGCGAATCTGCTCGTTGGCCCGCGGAACCGAGCCAGGAATTGTCTTTAGTCGCTCACTGGCGCCACCACCCAAGTGGGGCCGAGCAGCGAGGAGCGCCTGTGTATACGGATGCTGTGGAAACTTCAAAATCGCGTTCGCCGAGGCGAGCTCGAGCGATTGACCCGCATACATCACGAGGATTTCGTCGCATAGCCTACCGGCGACAGAGAGATCATGAGTTACAAAGAGCAATGACATCCCGCGCTTCTTCTTAAGAGAAAAAAGAAGCTCAAGAATCTGCATTTGGACGGTGACATCCAAAGCCGTCGTTGGCTCATCCGCAATCAGTAGCTCAGGCTCTGAAGCCAGGGCCTGAGCGATCGCCACACGCTGGCTCATTCCACCAGAAAGCTGATGTGGGTAGGCGTCCCAACGCGTTTCGGGCGCCGGAATACCGACGTCGCTCAGAATTTCGAGACCACGCTTACGACGCTCGACGCGCGAACGTATTCCAAGACGAAGCTTAAGCACTTCATCGATTTGATATCCAACCGTGAAACTCGGATTTAAGCACGTCATTGGATCCTGAAAGATCATTGCGATCTCTCGACCACGAACCGCCCGGCGTTCACGCTCCGACATAGCCTGAAGTGAACGACCACCCCACGAAAGCTCGCCACTGACTCGTGCCTGATCGGGCAAAAGCCCCATCAGCGCCAGCGCTGTAAGAGATTTTCCAGAACCTGACTCACCCACGACGCCAAGCGATCGCCCAGCATCCAGTTGAAAGCAAACATCGCGAACCGGGTTCGCCGCGCCAAAGCGGATCGAGAGATGATCGACAATGAGGTTCTTCATAACTTCCTCAACTTGGGATCAAGTCGATCGCGCAAACTATCGCCAAGAATATTAACCGATAGAATCACAGCCAAAATACAGAGTCCCGGCAGCACCACCAAGAAGGGCGCGCTCTCGACAAAGCCCTTTGCATCAGCGAGCATCGTCCCCCACTCGGCCGAAGGTGGCCGCGCACCGAGCCCTAGAAAACCAAGTGCCGCAACATTCAGTACGCCGTCACCAAAACCGAGCGTCAATTGTACAAGAATCGGCGCCATACAGTTCGGCAATAGATCCAAAACAACGGTGCGCAAAGACCCCGCTCCAAATAGTCGAGATGACAGTGCATAGCTCTTGGTTTTTTCAATCGCAATCGCCGCTCTCACCACGCGTACAACACCAGGAATCGAGGTCACCGCAGCCGCCAGCACCGCGTTTGTTAAACTTGGACCAAGTATCGTCACAACGACAATCGCGAGTAAAATGGAAGGAAGCGCCATCAACGTATCCATCAAACGCAAGATGACCGACTCTAGCCAGCCACCACTCCAACCCGCAATCGCACCGATCAGGACGCCAAGACTCATTGAAATCAGAGTCACCGCAAGCCCGGCAAAAAGAGAAAGACGCGCCCCTTCAATCAGACGCGAAACCTGATCGCGGCCGACATCATCGGTGCCAAGAATGAATCGCGCATCGGCTCCATCAAAGCCCAGCGGCGGCAAGCGATAAACTCCTTCAAAGGTCTGGCTAGCAGAATAAGGCGCCAGCCACGGCCCCAATACCGCAAGCAATAAAAAGAAACCAATAGTCGCAAGCGCAAGGCGCTTCACGAGCGCCCCCGATCGCGCAGACGCGGCGAAATCCAGAACGAAAGCAGATCGACAACCAAACTCGTTGTGACGACGATCACAGCCACAAGCAAAACTCCACCTTGAATCACCGGATAGTCGCGAGATTGAACAGCCGACACGAGCCAGCGCCCAAGACCCGGCCAACTAAAAATCGTTTCAGTCAAAATCGCACCGGTCAAAATCGTTCCGAGCATCAGACCGACAACGGTCACCACCGGAATCAGCGCATTGCGAAGGGCATGGAGACCAATCACGCGCAGAGGACTTAAGCCTTTGGCGCGGGCCGTACGCACATAGTCTTCACCGATCACCTCAAGCAAGCTCGAACGCGTCATGCGTGCGATCACCGCAAGTGGCACCGTCGCAAGAACAATCACGGGAAGTGTCAGATGGCGAAGCGCACTCCAAAACGCTGCGACGCGCTCACTCAATGCGGCCTCCATCATCCAGCAATCGATCAAGAGCCAGCCCGACTTCAGGGGCACATCATAGTCGACCGCGATCCGACCTGACACCGGAAGCCACGCCAGCTTCACGCTGAACAGGACAATCGCCATCAGTCCCCACCAGAAAATCGGCATCGAATAAAAAGTAACAGCCAATGACATCGAGATGCGATCAAGCCAACGCCCTCGCGTGAGCGCCGCAACGATTCCCAATCCAACACCGACAATCGTTGCCAGCATCAAAGCCAGAACGCCAAGTTCGGATGTTGCCGCAAAGCGCTCTAAAAACTCACCTGCCACGGGACGCCCAGACAGAATCGAAACACCCAAGTCGCCGCGGACCGCACCTGCTGCAAACAGCCCATACTGTTCGAGGAGACTTCGATCAAGACCAAGACGCGCCTTCAACTCCGCAATTGCCTCAGGCGAAGCTCCGCGTTCTCCGATCATCAAAGTCACCGGATCCCCCGGCACCATGCGAATCAGAAAAAAAGCAACAAGGCTCACGCCCAAAAGCGTAAGCCCAATCTCAAGTAAACGACGACTAACGGCTCTCAAAATCAGATTACAGCTCCACTCCGTAAAATGAATCCGTACCAAATGGCGACATCACGTAACCTTTGACCCGCTTGTCCATCGCCCGAAAGGCCTTGGCGTGTGCAAGAGTCACCCACGGAAGCTCGCGTTTGAATACGGCCTGAGCTTTAGTGTAAAGCTCAGTCCGCTTTTTCATATCAGGCGCCTGACGGGCCTCCGTCACAAGCTTATCGAATTCAGCGTTGCACCAGCGCGAGTAGTTCGAACCACCTTTGACAGCAGCACAGCTCAAGAGCGTACCGAGAAAATTGTCGGGATCACCATTGTCTCCAGTCCAGCCGATCAGAAGCAGGTCGTGCTCTCCCTTGCGCGCCTTATCGAGGTAAGTGCCCCACTCATAAGAAACGAGTTTCACTTTCACACCGACTGCAGCAAGATCGGCCTGCATCATCTCAGCCATCTTTTTTGCATTCGGATTGTAGGGCCGTGATACCGGCATATACCAAAGTGTGGTTTCAAACCCGTTGGGATAACCCGCATCGGCCAAAAGCTTTTTCGCTCCGGCCACATCCTGCTCCACATCTTTCGTCGCCGTGTTGTACGACCACATGCTTGGCGGAATCGGATTCTTCGCCAACATCGCCTGCCCTTGATAAATCGCATCAAGGTAGGTCTTGCGATTCAATGCCTTCGCCAGAGCCTCGCGAACACGGCGGTCTCCAAACGGCTTCTTCTCAACATTGATTGCAAGGTAACCAACATTCAAACCCTCGCGCTCCATAACAGAAACGCCGAGCTCCTTCTTTAAACCTGCGAGATCCATCACCGACGGCTCCGCCACCAACTGACATTCGCCGCGCTTTAACTTCTGCGAACGCACCGATGGGTCAACGGTGATGGCAAATACAAGCTTATCGATTTTGTTTTTCCCTTGGAAATACTTGGGGTGAGCTTCAAAACGGATTTGAGAATCCTTCTCGTAACGCACCAACTGAAACGGTCCGGTTCCGACGGGCTCAAGATCAATTTTTTCAGGAGTCTTTGCCGCCAAAACCTTCGCGCCATACTCGGCCGAAAGAATCGAAGCGAAGTCCATTCCCATGTTGGCCAGGAACGGCGTCTCTGGACGAGAAAGCACAAACGTCACAGTGTAGTCGTCAACCTTTTTGACTTCCGTGACGAGCTTATCCATTTCCATCGATGTGAAGTACTCATAAACTCCACCGTTCACGCGATTGAACGGATGATCTTTCTTCAGCATGCGGTTGAAAGTAAAAACAACGTCATCGGCATTAAACGGACGTGTTGGCTTAAACCACGGCGTCGATTGAAACTCGACGCCCTTGCGCAGTTTAAATGTCACTTCGAGTTTGCTCTTCGAAGTCGTCCAGCTTTCAGCCAACGACGGAATAACCTTGGTTCCACCCTTTTCAAAATCGACCAGGCGGTTATAAATCGTGCGCGAACTGGCGTTGAATGTTGGGCCATCGGATCCCATTTGTGGATTGAACGTTCGCGGACTGCCCTCGGAACAATAAACGAAAGTTCCAGCGGCAGCGCTGGCCGAACTCACCACACCCAGATTCGCACTCACCAGAGTCAGAAGCAGCGCCAAAAGAGTCTTTGAACCGGTCATCATTCCCCCTCGTCAAACGTCTGGGAAAATACTCGACCGATCGTGCAAATGAGTCAAACGACGCCACTCGCCGCTAGCAGGAAAAGCGCAATTGCGTCACAAAATTCGGCACCGATCGGCCTTCACCGGCACCGCACTCTCTCGAGGCAAACGGGGCAATCGACCCAAACCCGCGGCAATTGAAGCCCGCCCGCTTTTGTCGAAAAGTTTGACAGCCCTGAACATCCTTCAAACCCGGAACAGGTCTTGCGACTCGGTCCTTTGATGATCCCGTACAAATGGAGGAAAGCATGCGTCATTCAACAAAAAAAAATCGCACGCTGAAGAGGGCCGGACTTGGCCTCACAACGGTTCTCTCATTTTCATTGCTCCTCCCTCCAAACGGCCACTCCATCGAACTGAACGCCAACGGTAGCCACGGGCGAGATGGTCAAGATGGAAACAGCAACAGCTCTTATTCCAATGCCGCGGCCTACGGCGATGGCCGCAACGGAGGCAATGCCGGCCCCTCGAGCGCGGGAATGAACGGCGGCAATATCAGCGTCACTCTTTCCGATCTCGAACGAGGAGGAAATGGTTACGTTCAGATTCTCGGAACCGTCGATGGAAGAGGAGCAAATCAAACCGTCGATCTTTCGCCCGGGCTCAACATTCATCTGAAAGCTCTGGGCGGAAACGGAGGCCGAGGCGGAAACGGTGGCGACGGCGAAGGTGGCGCTCGCGGCCAAAGGGGAAGCGACGCGACTCGATACTCAAGTGGCACCAATGGAGGACGCGGGCACAATGGCGGAAATGGCGGCGATGCAACGGCAGGTTCAAATGGTGGCGACGGCGGAACAATCAACGTTCAATTGCCAATCAATGATCTACATCTCGCCCTCCTTGTGCAAACCGATGTGGCTGGTGGGCAAGGCGGCACAGGTGGAAAACCTGGTCGCGGCGGTCAAGGCGGAGATGGCGGCAGTGGCGGCAGCAGCTTCTCGTGGGAAGAAAAAACTGGAGAGCGATGCGACCCCGACCGTCTAGAGTCCAATTCAAATGGTTCTTACACGACCGTAAAGGGACAGTGTCACGACATCATGACATCGCACTCAAACAGTGGCGGCTTTCAGGGATCCAGCGGTTCATCAGGCCACAGTGGCGGCGGCAACATTTCGAGTGGTGCGCGCGGACGCGACGGCACGTACTCATTCTCAGTAAAAGAAGAAAATGGCTCCATCTCTCGATACAGTCGTCCTTTCGATCTGCGAATGACTTCCTTTAGCTTTAGAGAGCTCGATCCAAACGGCATCTTCGAACCAGGTGAAACAGTTGAAGTCACCGGTATTCAAATTGAAAACCGCAGCGATATGCCCTGGGTGCCTGGAAAAGCAAAAGCGATCGTGAGCCTCAGCAACACGGACTGGATCATAGCCGAACCGCAAGAAATCGAAATTCCGGCCGTCAATGGCAAGTCACGCATTCAACTCAGCAAAACTCTGACATTTAAAATTCGCGACAACCGGCTCAAGGCCGAACACAATCGCATGTCGATCTCCGAATCAATTGTTCCGATGGCGACAATGACCCGTATCAATCGCACCGTCGACGGCCTGCGACTTCCTCGAACTCTGGTCATTTCGTATCCGGTTGAAGTATCGAGGATATCGGCAAAGAAGACATCCCTCGCACCCGGCGAATCGACCGATATTTTCTGGAGCGTCAAGAACATCTCAACGGCACCTCTTGGAACTCAATCTGCCGCCGGTCGAAGTCTCGAGGCAAGCATTCGCAGTTGGCGTCCGACAGGCAGTGAAAATCTCGCCGGCGGAGTCACCTTCAACGGAAGTCAGATCATATCCGCCTACTCGCAATCGGTAGCCCTTCTCCAGCCAGGAGCCAGCTTCACTCTGAAAGGCACCCTGACCTTTGATGACAAAAACCTTCCCTACACCGACTTTTATGTTGGTGCCGGCGCAAAATTAAAGACAATTG
Source organism: Pseudobdellovibrionaceae bacterium (assembly GCA_016791465.1). Classification (GTDB taxonomy): domain Bacteria; phylum Bdellovibrionota; class Bdellovibrionia; order Bdellovibrionales; family JAMPXM01. The sequence continues at coordinate 1,600 of JAEUWE010000268.1, read as the reverse complement.
AGTCTGGATCACCCAGCAAAGAAGTCCAACTCAGCACACTTCGCTTCACAATCGCGCAGATCTTCGCAGGCGCGGCCGATAGCAACTGGTTGCTAGTCACGAACGGCGGCACTCAACGTGACGAATATGTCGCCTGGCTCTCACTCGCCAAACGCCTTGGAATGAAGGTCGACGTTTGGGATGTCTCTTATCAGGGAACTCTCGCTCTGCTAAAGGCCCTTCCCAAGGGAGCAGCACTGAGCGATCTCTATAAGAATCGCACAATCATCGTTCTCAACAACGCAAACGACAAGCACGTCCGCAGCTCCGACATGATCTCAACGAGCGAATATCTTCAAGCCGCGCGCGACAAGGGCGTTCGAGTTTACATCGTTGGCGGCGACGAAAAACTCGATCTTCTCACCAAGAAGCACTCCACTGGATCAGGAGCATTGATCAGCTACGAGGATGCGATGACCGGGCGTGTTCCATTCGAACAGAATGAGACATATAATGTTGAGATCACCGACAAGTCGCTTTTCAAACCAAAAACGACACTTCTTCAAACACGTATCGACGAGTTGAAGACTCAACTCACCAAAGCCCACCCCAAAGACCGCTTCTTGATTAAAGTGGTCAATCGAACGATAAAAAAGATCGGCGATGGATTGCGGCCGCAGTACACTCTCGGGACTATCGATGTGACGCGAACCCTCGGAACAGGAGTTCGCGGCGGACTCGCCTGGTTGCCGCGCGATGACCGCGAGACTCAAGACAAAAACTTCATCCTCAGCGACGAAAACATGGCGGCAAGTCTCGTTGCCTCGGGCTTACGTGAAAAATACGTCGCGATGAAATCCGTTGCTGCCAATCCGGCCTGGCAGGATCTTGCTTTGAACAGCATGGTGTTGGAAATCGCAGAAGCCGTCGACAACGAATCTCCCAATACGGCGATCATCGAAGAATTAAAAGCGCTGATTCAAAACGACGCCACAAACCCGAACGCCACAGCCTCTCTCGGACTTCTCGGTGGACGCCTCGAGTTCTACATGAAGAAAGCAAGCCTCACCAAAATGGATTCCGCGCTTGAGCCGCTCGTGACTCTGCTGACGACCCGCAACTCGAAGTCCGCCAACGCTGAATACGATCGCCTAAACACCCTCGCATCAGATCGAAAAGGAATGCTGCCCGGTATCGACAAAAGGCAAAATGCCCGTCGAATGCTGTTTATGCCGATTATCTCACGAACGCTCCGGACATCTCATCTCGTCACACAGGGCTTATTGTAGGAGGGCACACTATGAAACACGTTATCCACTCGGTTCTTCATTTCGGACTCGCGCTTCTCCTAGGACTTTCCTCAGTCATTTCTCCGTTGGCGATGAGTTCAGCAGAAGCAAACTCGTGCTACGATATTTTCGCCGGAACGACGTCAAAGAGAGGTTACCGCGAAGTCCGGCTCGAGCCCGGCGATCAAGTTTGGGGATATTATTCATGTAAGAGCTGTTCTGCGCAGGTGAGCGCTAAACCAAACAAGTACAAACGCCAAGAGTGCCCAAATTGCGGTACCGCACATTCAAACGAGGCCTACGCTCGACCCGAAACCATTGAGCACAACGGC
>JAEUWE010000254.1 GCA_016791465.1 Pseudobdellovibrionaceae bacterium | reverse complement strand
GAACGGCGCAGAATTCCGATCATGTGATTCTGATGCGATAAGCGAACATGTCCCGTTCCCGATCGAGCCTCAAGCAGGTGAACAATCCAGGAGTGTTCGCTTAAAACTTTGTATTCGGACAGCGCCCGCGCGCGCAGCGCTTGTCGCCAATCCGCTTCTTCTGCCGGCAACGTGATCTTCTCGATGATTTTCTCGATGAGGCCGTCGAAGAGGTCGTCTTTACTCTCGACGTACTTGTAGAGCGACATCGCTTCGACGTCCAAAAGCGCAGCCACTTTGCGCATGGAAACAGCCTCAAGACCCTCCTTCATTGCGAGTCCCATCGTCACCTCAAGGATTCGATCTCGTGTCAATTTGGGACGCCGTAACTTATTGGAATGAGAGGGCTCTTTCATTACTCTAGACTAACATCCCGGACCTGGCTTTGACAAAGCATACATTGTAAGCTTACACTGTATGCCATGGGCCTGGAGCAAAGAAAATACGAATGGGTTGGAATTGGGCTCTTGCTCAGCCTGAGTGTCATTCCTCTTCTCGCCGGAATCCATCGCCTCTGGCTGATCGGAATCGGAAGTCGCCTATCCGAAAACTCTCGATTCTTGAACGACCCGCTCCCGGTGATTGTCCACATAGTTTCTTTCGCGGTTTATGGTCCACTTGGGACAACTCAATTCTCCTCAAGCCTTCGCAGTCGTTGGAGACGCCATCATCGAAGAATTGGAACCGCCTTAGTCACGACAGGCTTTGGAGTGATCCTCAGCGGATTGTGGATGACTCAGTTTTATCCAAGAGTGGGCCACGATGGACCCGTTGTTTACAGGCTTCGAATGCTCGCCGGAAGCGGAGCCCTCCTTTTCCTGGCCATCGCGCTAATCAGTCTTTGCCGTCAAAAGTTTGAATCGCATGGTCGGTGGATGTTTCGCGCCTACGCGCTGGCGATGGGAGCAGGAACCCAAGTTCTCACTCACATTCCGCTCTTCCTCTTTCCTCTACTGCAGGGCGAATGCGGACGAGCCATCGCTATGGGTAGCGGTTGGTTCCTCAACTGTGTGCTCGTCGAATGGTTCATACACAAAAACAGTAAACGCTCAAAAGCAGGAGGTCCTTCGTGAAATTCCTAAGACTATTTGTCGCCACTTTAACTCTAGTGGCGTCTGCACAAAGCTTTGGAAGTTCAAACAATCTCACGAGCCAAGCTCTGGGCTCTGCGATTGGTCTCTTCAATCTCGAATACTCATATCGATTTTCGGAGCACTTCACTTTTGGTCTCACATGGTCCAATGGAGTTGGAAATCTCGGACCAATCGAGATCGCAGGCTCTGCTTATGGAGCCGTCTTGCGAAGATACTTTCAACCGGCGCTCGAATCAGACTCTTGGTACGTCGTCATGTCGGCAGAAAAGCGTGACTATCAATTCACTCTGCGTGACGAGCAAAAATACTTTCTAGGAGAAAATCGCGATTGGATTGTTGCCGGGGGCGTCGGGTATCAATGGTTCTGGGAGAGCTTCAATATAGGGATCGGCATTGTCGGTACAAATCAAAGCGGTCTCGAATTGAAAAGTAGATCCGGCGAAATTTACCGCGATAAAATCGATCAAAGCATCGGATTTGATTTCACGATCGGCGGGAAGTTCTAAGGCTTGGAGTTCCCGGCATCGTTGTGGTTTTGCTCTGGGCTCTATTTTTTAGGGGCTAGTAATCCGCCCATTGCAAGGCCACAACCAAATCCGACGAGGTTCGCCCACCAAATAACACCGCTGCCTACCTCTGGCAGGTAGCGAGTGACGATGAATCCCTGCAGACACAACCAGAGACCAAAATGCACCCAAGTCGGAAGATCAACAATATAGCCCACGACAAGTGTTTTGATATTAACGTGCGGAAAATAGTAAATATACGAGCCCAAGACTCCAGCAACCGCCCCGCTGGCGGCGACGGTCGGACTCACCATCGCGGGTGTCATTAGACTTTGCAGCAAACTCGCCACCAGCCCACACGTCAGATATAAAGATAAGTACTTTGCCGGGCCCAGTTTCTCTTCGACATTGTCGCCAAAGATCCAGAGGAAAAACATGTTCACAAGCAGATGCAATAAGCCAGCATGCAAAACAAGTGTATTTGATGGTGAAAAAATGAATACCAGCAAGTTGATCGCAATAAGGCCTACCGTAGCGAACGGAAATATCTGCCTCGGGTTATCATCATAGAGCGGCAGCAACACGATAAAGGACTTCGCCATATAGTATCGCCACAGCGGCACTCCTCGTCGAAGCTGATTTCCCATTTTCTTTAGCTGCTTACTTTTCTCCAATTTTTTCTCGTGGAACTTTATCTCCGTGGCTAGCCCTTTAATATCAGGCGCCAAATCCTGGCTCATTTTTATAAGCTCAAGGAGATTGACGGCTTGGATGTATGGTAACCATTGGCCACCACAACCATCGCATTTTTTTACAGTCACTCCCGAATTGTAGGCATGGCTCGCGTCAAACAACGGCGAATCGCACCTCGGGCAAGTACTAATGTAGACGCCGTCTTGCTCTACCGGTTTATCAATTGTTTGAACTCGAGAAAGGTCTGCTTCGTTGAGAGCACTTTTAAATGTGCCAAACTCGTTGCGATCAAACCATACGCCACCGCAGGTTTCACACTTGTCGATGACGATATTCTGAACTGAATAGGGCACCATCGGCTCATTGCAATCAGGACAGCGCAAGCTCCCCATTTTTTTGATGGGTGAAAGGCCGGGAAATACAATATTGAGGAATCTACCTTTTCTCACTTAAACCGTCTTTGAATGCCGAAACAGCTCGCTATATGCCGACACTTATTCCCGCCGCCACTCTTAGTATCTTGAGGACACCAGCATTACTCTAAAGCGGGCCTGAGCTTCTCAGGGATTTTTTTGTCGGTTATGTCGCGTGCCCATTGAGAGAGAGAACTCATTAAATGCCAAAAAGGTATCCTCAAAAT
>JAEUWE010000221.1 GCA_016791465.1 Pseudobdellovibrionaceae bacterium | reverse complement strand
ATCATCACTTGGGTGCAAAGGTGTGGAAAAGCGAGATGACGACACCGGACCCGCTGACCTTTCAGACGCGGCTTCAGGAATTCATCGATGCTGGCGCACAAGCGGTGGCGCTTGAGGTGAGCAGTCATGCTCTGGATCAGGCCCGCGTTGATGGTGTTGATTTTGACGTTGCGATTTTCACGAATCTCACTCGCGACCATCTTGATTACCATCAGACGATGGATCATTACTTCGCTTCGAAAGCGCGACTCTTTACTGAGCTGCTTGTGCAGTCGCGAAAATCTGCGAAGTTCGGCGTGATTCACTTTGATGATCCGTGGGGTGAGAAGCTCTCGAAGCAGGCATCATCGGTCGAGGTTTTGACTTTTGGCCGTCGCCCTGGTGCACGCTATCAGTATGAGATTCTTCAGCATGGGTTTGAAGGCGCACGGTTTTCGATTCGCGATACCGCGACGGCGGAGGTTCCTGCTTCGGAGTTTTCCATTCAGATGCCGGGCCTTCACAATGTGCAAAATGCGGTGAGTGCAGTGCTCGCAGCGCGAGCCCTGGGAATTGCGGATCGAGCCATTCGCGAGGCACTGGGGGCGCTCAAGGGAGTTGCTGGGCGCCTTGAGCGTGTGCCAAACGACCAGGGGCTGAATGTCTTTGTCGATTACGCTCACACCGACGATGCACTTCGATCAATTCTGCGATCACTCGATGCCATTCGTCAGGAGTCGGGGCAGACCGCGCGTTTGATTACCGTTTTTGGTTGTGGTGGCGATCGCGATAAGGGGAAGCGTCCGATGATGTGTCGGGCAGCGCTCGATCATTCGGATCTGGTGGTTGTGACCTCTGACAATCCACGGAGTGAGGATCCCGACGCGATTATCGACGATATCTTTGCTGGCGCTCGAAACGAAGAGCGGGATAAGATGGAGCGCTGTGTGGACCGCCGACAGGCGATTCAGCTTGCGATCTCTTTGGCTAAACCTGGAGACGTCGTTTTGATCGCAGGCAAAGGGCATGAGAAAACACAGACGATCGGCGATAGGGTTTTTGAATTTTCGGACGTCAGCGTGACTGAGCAGATTTTACGAGGAGACACATGAGCTGGAGTCTTTCGGCACAGGAGTGCGCAGCTGCGATCGAAGGCCGTCTCGAGATTATTGGTGGCGGCGGTTTGACCGACGTGGGCCTTGAGGGCGTAGGCACCGACACTCGCGCTGATTTGAATGGCCGTGTTTTCATCGCTCTTGTGGGTGATGCACACGATGCTCACAATTATCTCGCGCAGGCGATCGAGAAAAATGCCCGCGCACTCATTATTCACCGCGATCTCACGGCAGATGAGCGAACAGCGCTTGAACTCTCGGCATTGAAGTCCGGCCACGGTGTTGCCGTAATTCGGGTTCCTGACACGTTGAAGGCACTGCAGGATCTTGCTCGCCATTGGCGTCATAAGTGCCGCGCTTTGTTTTTTGGCATCACGGGAACGAATGGCAAGACGTCGACAAAAGAGTTTGCGGCCGCGATGATTGGCTCAAAGCTCAAGGTTCAGTGGTCGAAAGGGAGCTTCAACAATCACTGGGGTGTCCCACTTTCAATTCTTTCAGTCGAGCCATCGCACGATATCGCCGTTATCGAAATGGGGATGAATCATCCTGGCGAATTGAAACTCCTTTCTAAAATCGTCGATGCCGACGTTGTTGTGTGTACGATGGTTGGTCGTGGGCATCTTGAAGGAGTCGGCTCGATTGAAGGAGCGGCACTCGCAAAGGCCGAGATCTATGAGTTTGCGCCGATGGGCGCAACGTTTATCTTTAATCTCGACAATCCACACACGCTTCAGATGCGGAACCGATTCTTGTCGAGCGACGACGGGACGAAGCGCCGATCTTTGAGTTTTTCTGAGACGAGTGGTGATGTGTCGCTCAAAGTCACACGCATGACAGCGGACGCGCTTGAGGTCAGCGGCCAAGTTCGCGGTGTTGAAGGCTCGGCCGTGATACCGGTCTTTGGCAGTCACAATGTCACGAATTTGATGGCGGCATCAGCGCTTGCGCTGGCGGCAGGCCTTACGCCGAGAGAGGTTTGGGCTGCTCTTCCGCTTTGCCGATCGGCTTGGGGGCGCAATCAGTGGGTGAAGCTCGCCTCTGGCGCGCGCTGCCTCTTTGATGGCTATAACGCCAATCCCGAAAGCATGGGAGCAGCACTTGAGAACACGCGATTGCTTGAAGGTTTTGGCTCTAAACGCGCGATCCTCGGAGAAATGCGCGAACTCGGCGATCACGCTGTGGCTCTTCACGAGGAGCTCGGGCGCAGAGCTCGTGAATCCGGTCTGAACGACGTTCTGTTCTTTGGACCATCGGCGAAGGCATTCGCGCGCGGCTTTGGCGCGGCAGCGACTGGCGGTTTACCGGCAGCGGGCGGTGCGCAGCTTCACGCGAGCGAGACGCTCGATCTTGAGAGCGTTCGCGCTTTCCGCTCACGCCTCGGTGCTTCGGACTATGTTCTCATCAAAGGTTCGCGCGGGATGAGTCTTGAGAAGGCTCTCCATGAGCTTTCGCCTTTGGATTTTGCAGAGAAGAAGTAGCGTGGTGACCGAGGGTCATGGCTGATGGACGAGCGGTAGTGACCGTAAAGCAGCTTACTTTAGATTCTCAACGAATTCGTTAACGGAATCTCGCGATTTGAAAGCCGCTTTCGTTCCTGTAAAAGACCTGAAAAGGTTCGCGTGAAACTCACGTGACATCGGTCCTGCGTTTTTTCGATACGACCGAATATGCGTTAGGTACCCTTGTATTTTAGATTCGGAGTCCATCCACGGGATGTTTTCGAATCCACGTAGTGAGACACTTTCAGCACAAAAGGCAGGGTCTAGATCCAGCCAATAGAGATGGGTGATTCGAGAAAGTAATAATTCGGCGAGGTCGCCGTAGACGCCCTCAATAACCCAGTCTCGACCTTGAGATTTTTCTCGAAGGCTTTGGTTAATGTCTTCTTCTGCACGTCGTTTATAGTATCCGCCAGGCTCCCAACAGACTTCGTCCAAAGAAATCATTTTGAGGTCGAGATAGTTGGCAAGAACGCCCGCTAGCCAGGTCTTTCCTGAACCGCTATTTCCTAAGATGAAAATTCTGTTTTCAGATTCAAAGTTTTCTGAGTGCATCGACTCTCCCTAAGAGCAGTGCGGCAATATACTACCTGGAGTCATCTAACGCCGACTTATTTTGCAACGTTTGCGGCGTTCATCCTTGGCTCTTTCCGAACCCTTCACAGGAGGTATAGCAGAGCTAAGCGCATTTCCAAACTCGATTTGTGAATTGACGAAATGTTTGAGTTTGGCACGGTTACGGTAGTGACCGTGGGTCTGTTTGTAAAAAGAGCGGCGCTTTGCTCTTCGCGATTCCGCTCATCAAAACGTCATGCGCATGAGAAGAGCTGTTCCGTCTGGCGTTTCAATCTCAGATTCTTTTACGAAGCCGGCCTTTTCAAACGCGCGAATGGCGCGGCGGTTCTTTGGGGCTGGATCGATAATGATAGATCGGATGGACGACTCTTTTTGGCGAACAAAGCCGATGAATTCTTTAATGATCGTCGGTCCAAAGCCCCGGCCATGGTGTACACTTGAGCCGATCATGAGATCAATTCCAAATGTACCGTTCAGCTCCGCCTCCCACCAGCCGCCGCCGACTTTTGTGGCGTCGTAGTACTGAATGTAGCCGATGGGCTTGTGGTCTTTTGCAATGACAAACGGCAGGACTCCTTGGCGCGGCAACTCATCTAGAAATTTGATTTTCAGCTTTCCGATATCATCGGACTCTTGCCAAATATCTTTGCTATGTTCTGCATTCAGCCAACGCCGCAGAAGAGAGAGATGATTTTCTTTGAAGCGTTCGAATGTGAACATTCAGTGATTGTAATGCGAAAGGTGTGGAATGGTCCAGCGGGACGAAATCTCGCCAGCTACTCCTTGATCTTGATCACAGTAAGGCCTGGCGTCGGTGGCGGGGGAGAGTGATGAGGATCCTGGCTGTCGAACTCCGCTTTGCTCATTGTGAAGTGATACACATTTTCGGGTTTTTCTTGATTGCGCTTTTGGACTCGGCGCCATCGCTCTTCTATCGGGATTTCAAAAAAGTAGATCTCGATTTTGGCGTCGGCTTCATCAGCGAGCTCTTTGAGCCATGACCAGCGTCCGACATCAAACACGACGGACTGCCCTTGCTTAAGCGCAGCAAGTGCTCTGGCATACAGGAGATCAAGCGCTCTCTGCATGTGACTCTCATAGTCTTTGAGATCACGGATCGGCTGATTGAAGCTCTTGATTGTGCCGTCGAGCGAGCCAAAGAGAGC
>JAEUWE010000213.1 GCA_016791465.1 Pseudobdellovibrionaceae bacterium | reverse complement strand
ACCCGAGCTGTCCTTATTCGAACAGCTGAAGCCGAAGCGAAGGCGAGTTCAGGTTGGATCAATCTCAGTCTCGGCGACGAGATGGGAAGTTCACTGACCGTTCGACTCCCCTCTTCGATCAAACATCTCCACGTTCGAACGATCTCTGGTGACTTCCATATCAGCGGCGATTCAGCGTCAAAGCTTTCACTCGACCTTGAATCCAAATCTGGTGATTTTTTTACCGGCAGCGAAGTCGCACCGGCGCTCGAAGAGGTGCGTGTCACCACGGTCAGCGGCACGCTACAAGCGAAAGCTCTTTCGGCCATCGACTATAAGTCGGTCTCAGGCCGACTCAATCTCAAGTCGCTGCCACCAGCGGCCAATATCAAATGCCAGACGGTCTCGGGAAACTGCACGCTCTTCTACAAAGAGCCGGCCTCAGCACGCGTGAACTTTCACACAACCTCCGGCGACTTTAAACTCAGCTTTAAAGGCGAAGCGGCAACAGCTGAGCCCGCGCACAATATCACTCTTGGGAAAGGCCAAGGCCTGGTCGAAGCCAACACGGTCTCAGGAGACCTCGTGTTGAGCCAACAGACGTTCGATCTTGAAAGACAAGTTGAAACTGATGACGGCCAAGACTTACCGAGCAGTGACGACGAATAGACCAGCAGTGTTATTGCGTCGGCTCTTTGCGCGCAAGTTCCGCCGTTCGCGCTTCCATTCGCGCCATCAGCTCACCCAGTTTGTTTGATCGCTCCGCTTTGGCAAGCGGACGCACACCAGAGTCGTATCGCGTGAGCACACCCTCAGGCAGCTCTTGAATGAAACGCGAAATCGAAACTGGCTGCAAGCGTCCAAATCGTTTTCGATTCATGGCTCGCGAGAGCACCAAGTGTTTTCGCGCCCGCGTGATACCAACGTAAAACAGTCTTCGTTCTTCTGAAATATCGCTTCCAAGCGTTCGATGTGGAAGAAGATCTTCTTCACATCCAATCAAGCAAACCGCATCGAACTCAAGCCCCTTGCAGGCGTGAAGAGTTAAAAGCTGAACCCGCTTTTCTTCATCACCATTTCCTTCATCGACCGAGTCGCGAAGCTCCATGCTGTCGATAAAACGCATAAGCGCCTTCTCATCCACTTCGCCTTCCACGCGCGCCAAATAAGAATCCATCACTCGTCCAAAAACGTCGATCGCCATCCAACGCTTCTCAAAAGCATCACCTTCGCGGTGCAGACTTCGAATGTGTTCACGGTACCCGATCTCGCGCAGAAGAGTTTGAAGCCGCGCCCCAGGTGAATCGCCCTCAAGACCATGACCAGGCTTAAGGAGCTTCTGCGGAAGATGGTCAAGAATTCCAAAGAGCTGCTCGAACGCTTCACCCGCTTTGTCTTGAAGCCCTATCGCTTTCCACTTGCGTGCAGCGACGTGAAAGCGAATTCCATGCGTCTCGGACCACGCCGCCACTTTCTCAATCGAAACGTCGCCAATTCCACGCGGCGGAGTTGAGACAATTCGCCGAAAGGCCACTTCATTTGGACTGAGTGAACAGCGCAAGTAAGCCAAAACATCTTTCACTTCTTTTCGATCAAAGAAGCCCTGACCACCAGTCATCGCATAGGGGATCTGCTCGCGGCGAAGCTCGGCTTCAAGAAGGCCGCCCTGACCATTTGAACGATACAGGATCGCGACCTCATTGGCCGCGATATCTTTAGCAAAAAACTCGCGGACTCGAGCAATCGTCTCTTCGACCTCGGATTCTTCGGATTCATATGAGAAAAGTTCAGGCTTCTCACCCAACTCAGCGTCGGGATCTGAACGCAGCATCTTCCCATGGCGTTCTTCATTATTCGAGATAACCGTGTTCGCGAGTTCCAAAATCGCAGGAGACGACCGGTAATTTCGTTCAAGGCGCACGACTTTTGCGCCTGGAAACTCTTTTGGGAATTCCAAAATATTGGCGACGCGTGCGCCACGCCAGCCATAGATCGACTGATCATCGTCACCAACAACCGCAATATTGCCACTCACACTTGAGAGCTCACGAACAAGTTCAAGCTGAATGCCATTGGTGTCTTGAAACTCATCGACCATGAGGAAATCAAAGAGTCCGGCGAACTCTTTTTTCAGCTTCTCATGCTCACGTACCGCGAGCAGCGGGCGAATGATGAGCTCAGAGAAGTCAGCCACACCTAAGAGCGAAAGCTTCTTTTGGTAGCGCGGAAGAAGCGCACTCGCCATCACCTCGTATTCATCGCCGTCGTTTTTACCCATCGATTCGGGCCGGCGCCCAAGAATGGCCGCTTCTTCGCGCCAATCACTCATGATCTCAAGAAGCTTGTCGATCTTAAAGGCGTCTTTTGAGTGGTTCTTCACTTCTTTAAGGAGCTCTCGAACAATGCCCTCGGCATCAGATGAATCGATGACGCCAAAACCCGCCGGCAACCCCAAGGTCTTTGCATGCTTTCGCATCCACTGCAGACCAAAGGAATGAAATGTTCCGGTCCAAATATCTTTTGCGCCGTCACCAAGCTTCGCCGTCACACGATGCTTGAGCTCACGTGCCGCCTTATTCGTAAAAGTTAAAACACAAACCTTCGAAGCCTTGACCTTCTCTTCATCCAAAAGACGGCCCGTGCGAGAAACCAGAACCGTGGTTTTACCCGACCCCGCCCCAGCGAGGATCAAGAGCGGCCCGCGCGTGTGCAGCACAGCTTCGCGCTGTTCAGGATTAAGGCCTTGCAACCATCGACTCATCGGTCACCTTTTGGATTCGCAGTTTACATTCGGACTACATTTGAAGAGCTTTGTAAACAGACTGAGCACACAAGCCTAGAAGAAGAACCCCTAGGGCCGCAAGCCTGATACGCGGCGAAAGCCGCGGCTGGAGCCGAATTCCGAACGTTGACGAGACAAAAGCACCGGTAATAATCGGAATGATGAGTTCAAAACGCACAAGTTCCACTTGACCGCTGAATTTCCCGGCAAAAAGCTCGCGAACTCCGCCACTGGCTTCAAGTAAGAAACTCGTTGCGCCCGAAGCGGAGATTAAAGTGAAGGCCCCAAGCGAAGTCGGAATCACTCGCTTTGCTGGAATCGAACTCACTCGACTCAAATATGGCGTGTTCACAACTCCACCACTCACGCCCGTAAAACCGCTGACCATTCCTGCAAACAGACCGACTGGCAGATCCAGCCAAGCCGGCAGAGCATAACGTTCGTGCGCCGATCGCCCCAAAGCCTGCACCGCCATCGCTCCCACCACAGCAGAAAACGCGAGAGCGAGTGTCTTCTGATCGACCAGGCCTGTCGCCCGAGCCGCCCACCACGCTGATGCCGCTGCCGCAAGCCCGAGCGGCACCGCCCGCCGCCACTCAATCTCACCTCGCCGAGTAAGGCGAACCGCATTCGTAAATGCAATCGGCCCCATCGCCATCAGGCTTGTCGCCACGGCCGCTCGCGAACTCATTCCGACAATCAGCGGAAGCATCGGCACCAGAATGACCCCGCCACCAAGACCGACAAGCGTCTGCAACAAGCCAACGCCACCACCAAGCAAAAGAGCCTGCAAAATCGTCGTCAATTCCATTCGACCATCACCCCATAGTGATCAGAGGGCACAAGGCCTGTGCCCTGCGCCAGGCCCACTCGAGTCGCTCGTGTCGGGCGCTCCGTGACCACTGAACCTCGGCCAAGGACATAGTCAATTCTCCGGGGCAGTCGATCAAAATCCCGATACAATCGCTGCAGCTCGGGGTTCCCCATCGTCGGCAGCGGAAACTTAAACGACTCTTGCAAATCGTGGTTTTCAATATTCGTTACCGGATCCCACGTCGGCCCAACGTCAGGCTGAATCGCCACCTCTGCGAGATCGCGAAATCCCTCTTGGAAAAGTGCACAAACAGCCAAACCCTCGGGAGGAGAATTCAAGTCGCCCGCCAACAATACACCATCGCAGTGGCGCTCCGCTTGAGTTACCGCTTCAAGCAGGCGATCGACTTCATGTAAACGCCGATCTCGGGACTGGTCCATCGCAAGACCAAGCTGCTCCGCCGTTTCCTGAGAGATACGGCCTTCACTCACATAGGACTCCACCAATTCGCAAAGGGCCGCAAATCGTTCAAAGCCGTGGTGCAAGTGCGTATTGACGATCAAAACTCGTCCCAAACGAGCCGTTTCAATCATCTCCAACTGCGCTCGCCGAATTTCATTGAAGTGAAAACTGAAACTCTCGCCACTCATAAAGGGCGCACCGCTGAGCTGAAGGTTCTTTGGTATCGGCCACTTAAGGTCCTTCACCGGACGTGCAGCCTCTCGAAGCAAAATCCCAAGCCCCGTCACCAGGTTCTGCGGCAAACCATGTGAGAACAGACGAACGCCGCCTTGATCCACGCAGCCGGTCGCGACACCATCGAGTGCAGCCACAAGCTCTGAGAGCTTTTCACTTAAGGGGTTTAATTCTTGAAGACAAACGACGTCTGGCCGATGCCGCTGCATTTCGCTCAAAGCCAGTTGCCAGCGTGACCGACGCCGACTGGGCTCTTCAAATTCACGAAAACGGAGCACACCCCGCTCCGCGAGACCATGCCAGACATTGAACGTTAGAATCGAGAATCGGCTAGGAGTCCGACCCGATGGTCCATTCGAGTTCACTGTATTTTAAACTTAAGCTTAAGCGCGATTGTGAACGAGAGGCAGAACACCCGTTTCAAAAGCCACTTCAATACGATCCGGAGTCGCCATCGTGACAAAACCCAAACCGTATTTTGGATGCTGAATCGCATCCGCAACCGAGAACGAGTTCTTCATGCCGTAGGGCTGAACCTTGCCCGTACCGATTTGACCACGAAGATTTTCGTACTGCTTGTTGTACTCGGCCTTTTGCTCAGCCTCTTTTTTTGCGGAAACTTCAGCCTTTTTCTCAGCGGCTTGCGACTTGCGCTTTTCGGCCGCCGCCTTCAAACCATCTGTGTTGCGTGGCTTTTTTGTTTTCGCCTTTGAGTCAGCACCTGCTTCAGACATCGAGTCCTCCATCTCACCGCTTCGAACCGTCTTGGACCGACCACAAACCTCGCACTTTGCCTTGGCGGCAACGTTGCTGATGTGGGCAATGACTTTGAAAAAGCGTTCCGACTCGCAGTTGGTACAATAGAGCGGAATGCTTCGGGCCACAGGAGGCAAGGCAGACGAGTGTGTTTGTGTCATAGACTGTTGCTCAGTGTAGCGGGCGATATGATGGCGGTCACGCTAAACGAACGGTTTGCCGCCCGGTTTTTGTCTCAATGACCAAATAGACCTTCGTCCCATCACCGGTTTCACGGCCGGCCGCCATTCCAAGCCCCAGGCTCGCCATCGGACCACGCGGCACAAGAACCTCAGGCTCAATTCCCAGGGTTTTTGCGATTTTCATCACCGTGGCACTGCGCGGACGGTCTGTCTTGTACTTCAACGTGTGAATGTTGGGCTGAGCGATGCCGAGAGCCTTTGCCAAATCGCTATCGTTCATCCCCTTGGCCTGAAGAGCCATAACCAAGCGCTCACCGAAAGCCGTCAATTGACGGTCCAATGCGCTTGATTTAGCAGGCGATGATGCCTTTGCGGTCTTCAGGTTTGCTTTGATTTTCTTCGAATTTACAGATTTGCCGGATACTTTTTTACGAGCCATGGACAGAAACTACCACGGGCAATTGTTATAAAAAATTTAAGATTCTACAAAGACAGTCAGGGGGTCGCCTATCGGCTTGGCTATTGTTTCAGCACCATCGATAAAGAACGGCCCCTCTCCAGCCTCTAAGCGGCGCTGAAATGCGATGAGTGACTCTTCCTTTGTCGGGTGAACATCAAACCCGGCCTGCCGGTAGTGGTGACCAAAATCACGCACCTCCTTCTTGGCAAAGAACTGAGACCATAGATTCGTGTCAATTTGGACTCGGTAGGTCAGCGTGTGAGCGTAGGAGTGAACCGGCGTGTAAGCCGTCATCACCTCAAAATCACCATAGTGCGCATGCAGGCGAACCGAGGGCGACGTCCACTGCGTCATGCCGCAACACGTTCGAACATTCGCATACCATAGACCAAAAGCTTTAGAGAGAAAGCCGATCCCATAATACTGGTGATCGCGCGGCAAGATGGAGTTCACTGAACACAAGTTGTGGGCCACCCACTCGCCCTTATCCGACATCGTCGGGATAATGATAAAAAGTGAAAGCGGGGTCCACTCCTCTTCGCGAACGGCCTGATCGGTATTCACCGACAGCGCCTCGCGGACCTCCGGCGGAAGCGAAGTCGTTCGCGCCGCAAATCCAGCGACAAACCCCGGAACAATGGCACAGTCATAGAACACCCACCGCGGCATCGCCATCCCACTCGGACCAAACGCTTTCGTTTCAAGGTTGAGAATGCGATCAGCAAACTTCACCTGGTCCATCTCAAGCGGGTTTTTATACAGCACCTGATGCGGAAACCAGTCGAGCGACTGATGCATACCGCCAGGCTCATGAATACGATTCTCGGGACGCACAAAGACATAAGGCCGAATGTTTTCATCCTTCATCCAACCTAACCGCGGATGATCAAAGATCGGATGCTCCGCCCCACTTGCTTGTCCCGTTCGACTCACGTCTGACTCCGATCCCACCACGCCCATGCCTCTTCGCTCGTCCTGACGACCTCGAAGAGTTCCCAGGCCCCGGGGCGAATAACGCCGCGCTTTTCTAGATCGCGAAACGACCTGAGCGTCTCATCCCAGAAGCCATCGATATTCACAAAAACAATCGGCTTATCGAGCTCTCCCAAACCCTTCCAGGTCAGAACCTCGAGCGCCTCGTCGAGCGTTCCAAATCCACCGGGGTAGATAAAGAACGCATCGCTCTCGTCAATAAAGTATCGCTTCCGATCAAAGAGGTCGTCGACAATCTTAAGCTCGGTCAGGCCCTTGTGCCCGACCTCATAGCCATCATTGAGACGTTTGGTGATCGCACCATAAACCTTTAGACCAGCCCGCAAAGCCGAGTTGGCAAATGCGCCCATGAGTCCAGCCGCCCCTCCACCATAGACAAGCTCGCCATGACGCGACTTCAGCCCATCGGTGAATGGCTCAACCTCAGCCAAAATAGCAGGACTCAGTCCGTCGTTGGCCGAAC
>JAEUWE010000207.1 GCA_016791465.1 Pseudobdellovibrionaceae bacterium | reverse complement strand
GAAGATCAGCATGCACCGAGCGGCCGTGGCCGCGGCTGTCGTAAGTGAGAACGCGATAGCGGTCTTCAAAGGTCTTCGCCACTCGCCGCCAGTTCATGGCGTATCCCATCACGCCGTGAAGAAAAACGATCGACGGATGCTCGGAGGGACCTTCTTTCGGACCTAATCCGGTAATTTGTGTGAAAAACTGGTCGGCGAAACGGCTCATGCAGAGCTATACTGCCCACCGAATGACTGACACGCAACAGGCGCAGGGCCAAAGTAACGAGCCCGCGCTCCATATTGACTGGATTGATTCACACGCCGTTGGAATCGTCAAAGCACTGCAGAAAGCAGGACATACGAGCTACCTCGTCGGTGGTTGCGTGCGCGATCTTTTGCTTGGCATGCACCCAAAGGATTACGACATTGCGACGGCCGCGCACCCACCGCAGGTGAAGCGCCTCATTCATATGGCGTTTATTATCGGTAAGCGCTTTCGTCTCGTACTCGTGAAACGCGGTGATCAGCAGTTTGAGGTCGCGACCTTCCGCAAAGAGCTCGATCTTAAAGAGTTTCCGATCGAACAATTCCCCGACGGCCCGCCTCCTGGAGACAATATCTTTGGAACGCCTGAAGAGGACGCCAAACGCCGCGACTTCACCATCAATGCGATGTTCTACGACCCGATTTCAGGCGACTTGATCGACTACGTCGGCGGCAAAGACGACATGGCCACGCACACGCTGCGGATGATTGGCGATCCCGAGAAGCGTCTGATCGAAGATCCTATTCGGATTCTCCGAGCGATTCGCCTGACTCACAAAATTGGATTTATGATTGAGCCAAGTCTCCGGCAGGCGATGGCGACGCACGCATCGGAACTTAAAAAAAGTGTGCTCCCGCGACGGCGCGAAGAGCTTCTCAAAATTTTGCACCTCGACGACCCGATGTTGGCGCTGGTCGAGTGCCATGATCTTGGAGTTCTGGCACAGATTTTCCCGTCGATTGAAAAGATGTTCGAAAAACCTGAGCGCCTCGAGCGATTTTCGATACTCTTCGAGAGCCTCCGCCGATCGGTGACAGACCAGTCCAATACGGTTCAAGTCTTTGCGTGGCTTTTGATGAGTATTCTCGAGACTTGGCGCGAAGAGGCACCGGAGAACGGCGTTTGGCCGAAGATCGATGATAACGACTTCGGTCAGTTTATGCGCGATGAGCTCGGTATGTATAAGTTTGAACAGTCACAGGTTGTGGATGCCATTCGCCAGATTGGACTGTTGCAACGGGCCGACGACTATCGAAAAAAAGGCGAGCGGCGGCAATCCAATCTCGTGCGCAAAGAGGGCTTCCAAGTGGCCCTTAGTTTGGCGCAGGCTGATTACCGACTGACTCCCGCCGATGCGGCATTTTGGAACGAGGTTTTTGAAAAAGCCCGACCCGAGATCGAGGCCCAACGCACGGAGCGCAGCCAGAACCGTACGGCGCGGCGTCGGCGGCGGCCGCCAAAACGCGGGCGCGGCCAACCGCCAGACGGCAACGACGGCGATTCGTCTCAAAACGAGATGCCAGAAGACACTCCAACTATCGATTAATCGCCGATGAGGCTTCAGCCGGCCGCCCAATGTTCCGAAAGGAGATTGTGGCTCGAGCTTGGCGTAAGCTAGGTTTAATGCCATATTGCTTGGCGAATCGAATAGTATCGACCAAGTCCGGAGGAAACGACATGGGCGCAATGAGCTTCACACATATTCTTCTTCTTCTCGTCATCGTCCTTTTATTCTTTGGACCGTCGCGCCTTCCAACGCTTGGCAAGTCGATGGGCGAAGCCATTCGTGGATTTAAAAAGGGTCTTGAAGGCGAAGAAATCGACGTAACTCCTGCACAACGCGAGAAACTCAACGCGCAAGCACAGGACTCGATGACCAAGCAGACGACATCTGAGAAAGACAAGGCCTAAGAGTTACTTGTGACTTTTGACCGAAAGCTCTCTCGCGATCAGACGCTGCGCTCTCTTGTCGAAAAGATCTCGGAACTTCCGACTCTTCCTCACGTCGTTTATAAAGTCCTACAGGTTTTAAATAACCCAAATGCGAGCATTCGCCAGATTGCGGAAGTTCTTGAACAAGATGTGAGCCTCAGCGCGCAAGTGCTGCGACTTGCGAACTCAGGATTTTATTCACATGCCGGTGGTGCCACGACAATTGATCGCGCCATCACGTCGATCGGCATGGATTCTGTTTCGCAGTTGGTTTTTACCGCGGCTGTCTTCAATCAGTTTGAACTCAATAGTGTCCCGAGTTTTAACGTACGCGAGTTCTGGAAACATTCGCTTGGTGTCGCGATCGCCAGCGAAACCATTGCGCAAAGCCTTGGCCATCGCGAGCCCGCGTTGGTTTATCTCAGCGGCCTTGTTCACGACATCGGCAAGCTCGTTTACTTCCAATTGCACCGAGATGAGTGGCTGCAAGTCTGCGAATGGGCTCGACTCGAACGGCAAACCATCGCCGAAGCTGAAACGACGCTTGAGACGATTCCCCATGCAGAGCTCGGCTACGAATTGACACGCCATTGGCGACTACCGCTCATGATCCAAGAGGTTGCGCTCGGTCATCACAATTCGATGACACTCGTCAATGATCTCGAAGTCTCCGAAAATGCGGCGGTCATTCGAATCGTCAATCTCGCCAACCTACTCGTGCACTCTCTTCGCTATGGGCACAGCGGTCACAATGCGGTTCGCAATCCCAAAAAAGATCTCGTCGTTCAAATCTTAGGCGACGACGCGAACCTCATGCCACTGATCCACAAAGTTCACGTCTCACTATCGCGGTCGGAGCAGCTTTTGATTTCAGTGGCGGGCGCAGAATCCACCCGCCCCAGTGCCAACTAAGCGAGCGCCCTTGCCGCAGTCGCGATCGATACGGCGTCCAATCCATGCTGTTTGTAGAGCTCTAGAGCTGAATATGCGCTCTGGCCAAAATGATCACCAATACCAAGCGACCGCGCTTTGAGATGCACACCGCCCTGGACCAGCTGATGAATCAACATTGAACCCATTCCACATGTGAGTCGATGTTCTTCCACCGTCACCAAAACACCTGACGCTTTTCCCAATGCCGCTTTCACTGCCGCGAGATCCGGGTGGTTCACGTTTGAAGCATGAAAGACGAACGCACCGATGCCATCATTCAAAAGAAGATCCGCTGCCTTCAATGCTTCCGGGACAAGTGAGCCGCTCGCGGCAATCACCACTGACTTTTTCATTCCCGCGGTCGTATCAAGACAGAGCGGCCAGCTTGCCGTCGTGTGCTTAAGTCCGGAAGCAATCATTCGCGACGGGAAGTTTTCACGCCCCAAGAAAAACAAGCTGGTCCGCGGTACACGACCCGCTTCGCGATCGCGTGCAAAGGTCTCAATGACCTCGGTCACAAGATCGTGGGCCTCACTCGAGCTCGAAAGCGAGTAAACGTCGACGTGTGGAATACTCGCAACTTGCGCAAAAAATGAGAGCGCCTGGTGACTTGCGCCATCGGCTGCATCTTGAAATCCGGTGTGTGAGAAAATTCCGATCACTGGTGCATGCGACAGATTGGCCATCGTGAGCGGGAGCGCGCCTTTGGTAACACCAAACTGCGCGAATGTGTCGACAAATGGAATGTAGCCCGCAAGGCTTAAACCCGCGGCCGTTGAAATCATATTCGATTCGGCGATGCCGATATCGATCGACGCCTGCGGAAATGCTTTGTGAAAATCAGCGACGCCGGTTGAACCCTGCAGATCGGCGGACACACTCACCACTGGGTATCCGCGCTTGCGCGCATCGATCATAGCCGCTGCGACGCCAACCTGAATCTTCTCTGATTTTGTCTCTTTTAAACGAAGGGCGCCCGGTGTCGTCGGCATAACCGTCGCTGAGACCTTTTGCGAGGCCGCCTCCTCGCGCGCCTTCACTGTTTCAACCCAAGCCATAAACTCTTGTGGGACAGCACTGCCGGCGTAAATTTCAGTTAAAAACTCAGGCAGCTCTTTTGCCGACTTGAGCGGGAATCCATGGGCACCGGTCTTGGATTCTTCAGCCTTTTTGTTGCCTTTGCCTTTGATCGTACGAGCATGAATCGCAACGGGCTTTGCTGGATTCTTTCGAGCACGTGCAATCGCATCATTCAAAGCCTGAGCGCAGGCGGCGAGGTTATGACCATCTTTCAGCTCGATAACATCCCAACCAAGCGATACGAGTGCCTGAAAGCTGGCCTCCATCGAAAAGGCATCCTGATCAATTCGACCCGAAAGTTTGGTTCTGTTGTCGCTGACGATCATCACAAATGGTGCCGCTTTACCTTTGGCAGCAAAACCCGGAATCGCCGCAAAGGCTTCGCGAGCCTCTCCCTCCATTGCACCGCCATCGGACAGTGCGCACACCGTAACGCGATTCATTTCTCCAGCGAGCGCGTCAGCCATCGCCAAGCCCTGTGCCTGCGGCAATCCTGACCCCAGAGGGCCATTGGAAATCAAAACTCCTTCAGGAAACAAGTGCGCCTCACCGTGACCTGTGAGCTTCGAAGTGACTGATCGAAAACCGCGCAGAGACTCGAGCGTCAGCCCGGCAAACCCGTAGTTTGCTTTGAGAGCATACAAACCGTTTTCGCAATGGCCGGCGTCGTTCACGAAGTGAAAGAGCTTCGTCCACTTTGTCTTTTTTGCCGCGGCTTCGGCAAACATGATGGCATGAAGACTCGACATCAATTCCGCAAAAGCCGATGGACCGCCAAAATGCGAAGCCGCTCCGCCGATTTGTGCTTCCATATCCATCAATGCGACCATCGCCCGTGTGGCCCGTGGATCAGCCGCAATAAGGTCTGAGCCCGGAACCGGAACTGACCAGCGTGGTTTGAGGTTCTGGCTATCGGCCAAACGATCGACAACGGGAAGACGCTTCATTTCAGATGTAATTTCAGACATAGACGGTTCATCTCGTGATTCGCGCCAAGCGTCAATGCCTGTCTCCCCGCACCGACTCCGCTAGCCTCGATCCTTATGACATCCTGGAGCAAAATCCCTAAAATCGAACTGCATCGGCACTTGGACTGCTCGATTCGCCCATCGACGCTCCGCGAACTTTTGACAGCCCTCGGCGAGCCTGTGCCGGCAGATCAGCAGCGGTTTGCTGAGATGTACCTCGTTAAAGAGCCGATGCGCGATCTTGAGGCGGTTTTGCGCAAATTCCTGGCCGCACAGAAAGCGCTTTCTAGCGAGGCCGTTCTGACTCGAATTACGGAAGAGTGCATTCGCGACGCTCATGCCGAAGGAATTGAGATTTTAGAGCTCCGCTTTGCTCCGACGTTTATTCAAGACGGTCATCCCGACCTCGACTTCGAAGCGATTCATCGCGCTATTGTCGCCGGCGTCGATCGCTGTCGAGACCTCGCCGTCAAGGTCGGCCTCATCTACATTGCACAACGGACAAAACCCGTCGCGATCGCGGACCAGGTTTTGAGTTTCGCGATTGAGGCGCATCAGGCCCGTCCCGATCTGGTTGTCGGCGTCGATCTTGCCGACAATGAGGCCGGTTTTGATCCAGCTCCTTTTGCACCCCACTTCATGCGAGCAAAAAAAGCAGGCCTCGGCATCACCGTCCACGCCGGTGAAGCTGTGATTCCAGAAGCCGCCATGAACGTGCTCACCGCAATTGAAAAGCTCGGCGCTGAACGCATTGGGCACGGAATTCAAATTGTTCACAACACCGAGGTGCTCAAACGCGTTGTTCGCGAAGGCGTCCTCCTTGAAATTTGCCCGACGTCAAACGTGCTCACCAACTCGGTGCCCACACTTCAAGCTCACCCCATTCGCCGGTTGATGGATGCCGGTGTAAAAGTCTGTGTGAACACGGACGATCCCGGTGTTTTTGACTACGATCTGACCCACGAGTATCGCGCGCTCGCGGAATCGCATCGCTTTACCGAAGCTGAGTTTTCAGTGATGAATGCGTGGGCTCGTGCTGCGAGTTTTACTTCACAGGACGTTTTAAACCGTGCAGCATCACGACTTTCCGAATGAGTTCCTCAACATTTGGTTCCCGCTCAGTTCCCATCCCATAGATATCGCGAATCCATGGCTGACTGCCCGGCTCAGACGCAAGGATCCGAATGGCATTCGAAACTCCAGTCGACAAGACTTCGAGCTGATACCCGCCTTCAAGGACCAAGACTAACCGCCCTTCACATATATCGCCGGCAATATTTTTTAGCCTCTGCACAAGGAGCGCTTGGCCAGTTGAGCTCAAACTAAGCCCACCTTGATAATCTCGCCAGTGGGTATCAAATCCAGCGGCCCCGATAATGATGTGCGGTTTAAATCGCCGAAGCGCAGGCTCCACTATTGATTTGAAGACATCATCAAAGCCGCTGTCCCCAGTCCCAAAAGGAAGAGGAACATTGATGTTAAATCCACGTCCTGCGCCTGCACCAACCGCATTCAAATCTCCGGTTTTAGGCCACCCGTCTTGATGTGTTGAAATATAGAGAACTTCCGGATCGGTGTAGAATGCTTCTTGGATGCCATCACCATGGTGGACATCAAAATCAAAAATCGCGACGCGACAATCTTTATGCGCCCGTAAAGAACGGACCGCGACTACAATATTGTTGAAGAAACAATAGCCAGCTGCCCTCTCGCGTCCGGCATGATGCCCCGGTGGACGGACCAATGCAAATGCAGACCGAATTTGTCCGCTTTCGACAGCACGAACAGCATCAACAGCAGCGGCCGCGGCTGACGCCGCAGCCGTGAACGCCCCTGGTCCACCATATGGCGACCACTTCGACAAAGTCATGTAAGAGCCCTTCTCGACAAGGGCTCTTACTTTTTCAATGTAACCCCGATCATGCGCCAGAAGCAGCTCATCGAGTTCCGCCTCTCGCCCCGGAAGCAAACGCAATGCACCAAGACGATGCTTCTGCTGATCATCGACCAAACGGTCAAGAACTGCCTGCACGCGCAATGAATCCTCTGGATGCCCTCTAAGACTGTGACTCAAAAATGTAGAATGAAAACCAAGACCAACCTGGGCTCGCTCAGAAGTGAGCAGAAGACTCGCATCCTGCGACGCTCCACCATCGTTGAATATGGCCGCACTGCTGCAACCGGCCAGTGGCGCTATCGCACCAAGTGCAGTCGATGTTCCTAAAAGCCGGAGTATGTCACGCCGCCCATATTCAATATCATCTCGCATGCCTAACGATAGCGATATCTCAAAGAAGTGATAAGGGAATTTATCACTTTGTCCTAGATCATTAGATCGCTCGCTGCCAATATTGATACGTGAGGGACGAATATCCGATTAAATTTTGGCGGCCCTATTTTGACGTCTTCGCATGTTGGGGAACTATCGGCGTCAGCGTGGCTGCTGTTCAATCCATCTCCCCCTGGCTCTATCCGATTGCTGCTGTGGTGATTGCTAATCGCGCGCTGGCTCTTTCACTTCTCTGTCACGAATCCATTCACGGCAACCTTCACAAAAATAGAGCTTTAAACGACTGGCTAGGTCGATATTTATGTGGATTCCCAACACTCATGTCGCTAAGCCGATACCGCCGCCTTCACCTCCTGCACCACTCGGCCGTTGGATCAGCGAAATGGGATCCAGATCGCAACCTCTACGACTTTTATCCGACGAAAATGCGTCAATTTTTACTCAAGCAAATCAGCTCTGTTGTATCACTAAAAACACTTAAGGACTTCCTATCGTATTACACCGACTGGCCCGAGCTATTGACAAAAAATCGAAGGCTCCACGTCAGCAGCGATGTCAAGCAGTTCACTTTGTTTCATCTACTCGTCGGCATCGGAACATGGACCATTGGTCTGCAGATCGAGTATCTAATTTTCTGGATCGCACCGATTGTCCTTATAACACAACCCTACGTACTGCTGATGGGCGGGCTGCAGCATGGCCCCGCAAGAACAAATCAGCCGAACGCGAGCCGCACGATATTAGGCTCAAAATTGTACATGTGGCTTCTACTCCCCTGCGATATTAACTTTCATGCAGAACACCACCTTCGCCCCAACATCCCTCACTATCACCTGAAGCGCTTCTCCGAAAGTTTGCTCCGAAGTAATGTCGTCCTATGGAAATGCTCATATCGGCAGGCCATTAAGGATCTCTTTCAGCAGAGCCTCGCTTAATCGCGCTGTACTAGCGAAATCTTCTTCTGAAAATAGATCAGCCGCTGTCCCTCGGGATAGTCTGAGAGCACAGCGAAAGATTCAAAGCCCATCTTTTCCCAAAATGGAATCGCGCCCTGAAACTCAAACGTGCTTACGATCGCCCGGCGCATGCCCTTCTGCGCCGCCAAGCGCTCGATCGCGCGATATATCTCACGACCTAATCCAAGGCGTCGTGCCCGGCGAGAAACCCAGATTACATCAATCAACGCCACATCGAAGTTGAATTGAACGAACCCTCCTCCGACAACGCTTCCGCTACCATCCTTAGAAAAAACGTAGTGTGCCGAGGGACGCGGCGCGAATGACGCGTCCGGAATCTTCACAAGATTATCTTCATAAATCTGATCGAAGAAAGCCTTCGAATCGGCAGGGCTCAAGAGCATTGGCGGCATCAGAACTGTGGTATACATCATTCCTCCATAGGGAATATCTGCCTTTCTTTTTGCGCCCTTCAGTACATCAGTGTTATCTTTATATCTCAAACCGTATTCGAGGATTGCGTGGCTACAAATTTAGATATTCGGTTTTTTCTTCTCAACGATCCGATGTATGCCAGTTCAATCTCAGAAGAGATAACCGATGACTTCGGACTTATTGAATCCGGAGTCTTAGACTCTATTGGGATTTTCAACTTAGTCGCTCACCTCGAGAAAACATACAACATCTCGATCGAGGCGAGTGACCTTGTTGAATCAAACTTTAGGTCAATCAATGCAATTACATCCTTTGTAAAGGCACGACAGAAGTGAGCTATTGGGGCGACCAACTGAAAACGTGGGCACATGATCGACCACGACGCCCTGCGCTTATTGATTCACATTCATCACTGCAATGGAACGAAATCAACCAAATGAGCGCAACGATCAGCTCCGCTCTTGGCCTCGCAGGAATTACATCCGGAGGAAGCGTCATCGCAACCGTACCTCGGTCAGTGCAAGCGGCGGCGCTCATTATCTCTTGCCTACGCTCTAGTATTGCTGGCGTTACAATCGAACGAAGCAGCTTCCAAAGTCGCCTTCCTTCGATCATAAAAACCAGTTGCTTTGACGCCGTTATTTTCCTGCAACAACAAGCCGATGAAATAAAGAAAGCTCTCGGCCCCCAAGCCACTGAGAAGTACAGAGAGTTTTCGTTACCATTTGGCCTGATGGGATTAGGCCTAAAGGCAGAGAGGGCCAGGCGAGTCGCCGGGTGGTATCTTCAAACGTCTGGCTCGACTCGAGAGCCACTCACTGCGGCACTTAGCGAGAATGATTTGATCAAACGTGCTATTGGTGAGAGGCGCGATTTCAATATAAAGCCAGATTTCCATATCCTCAATGTTCTCTCCTTTGCGCATGATCTAGGACTGAATCAACTCCTCTGCGCCATCGCGAGCGGCACTACATTGACAATCCACACTAATCCCTTTTCTAACAAGTTGGCTGATCTCCTTCAGGAAAGGCCGTTTGAAGGCATCACTGGCACACCTGTGATATGGAGCGAGTATCTGAAACTCACACCGAAGCCAGTCCGAGGCCTTCAGTTTCTAACAGTGTCTGGAGGCTCTCTGCCAGTCGTCCAGCTTCGAAAGATCGCATCGCTATTTCCAGATTGCGCCTTACTGAAAACATATGGGCAAACAGAAACCTTCCGTTCGCTTATGTGTCGCAACCCAAACATCGAATCCCTTGGTGAGCCAATACCCGATGTCACTCTACGCATCGTAGATTCGAATGGTGCCGATTGCCCCACCGACGAAACGGGCGAACTTGTTCACTACGGCGACGGCAGAATGCTTGAATACCTAAATGCCCCAACTCAATCGGCACAAAAGGCCTTCGATGGGGGGATACGGACCGGAGACCTCTTCCGCCGCGATCACGATGGACAGTATGTTTTCTGCGGTAGAAACGATGACATGATTAAGCGCTGGGATCAGCGGCTCCACTTACGGGAGATCGAACTATGCGCGCTAACTCACCCAGCGGTCGAACAAGCGATTGCGATTTCAAAACCCGCCGTGGCAGGAGACCCAAGACAAAATCTCGTCTGCCTTTTTGTGATTGCAGCATCTGGTTTACATCTAGACCGCAAACATTTGCTTCGTCACTGCAAAGAGCAACTTACCCCATACAAAGTGCCAGATGATCTTTGCGTTCTTGATAAAGGTATTCCATATACCGTCAGTCGGAAAATTGATCGACTTGCTCTAAAGGCCCTGTGGGAGAGCGGGCTGTCGTAATTTATAAGTTCCCCACATAAACCTTCCACGAGGATTGCCCCGCCAGAGGATGACATGTACTCGATTTATCTTCCCGTATCCCTTTGGTTTTTTTTGATCTTGTATTGGCACCTTCCCGCAAGGTCGAGAACAGCCGTCGCAATTCTTTCGGGACTTGCAATACTGAGCTACTTTGATCTCCGCTCAACTGTCGTCTTGTTCTTTCTGGTCGCCATCACGACCGCCTCAATCTCGATGCTACTCTCGAGACGTCGTCTCGCCATGTTCATCGGAATCGCGGCCGGAGCCACACCCCTTTTTGTTTTTAAATTGATTCCGCAGCTTTGGACAATCACCGATACGCAGTCGTCGATGCCAATTGGCGTGTCATACTTTTCAATTATTATGCTCGGACTTTTATTGGATTTCGCGAGGCAGAAGCAGAGTTTAGAAATCCATCCTAAACATGTTTTTTCGTTTGGTCTTATCTCTGCACTTTTCCCGTTTGGTCCAATCGAACGGTGGCAAACACTTGGTCCGCAGCTCAAGGCAAATCGGGCATGGTCAACGACCCGCGCCACAGAAGGGCTCTATCTACTTTCGCTTGGCATTTTCAAAAAACTTGTCGTCGCCGACCGAATCGGGAAGCCTTATGAAGAATTTCGCCAGATCTCACTGCAATTGAGCGGCAGCGAAATTTTAGCCTTTATGTGCCTCGCATTTGTTCAGATGTTCTGCGACTTTTCTTCTCTTTCTGATATCACACGTGGAATTATGAAACTGCTTGGAATCGACATTATAGACAACTTCAACCAGCCGTACCTTGCCGAAAATGTACCCGATATCTGGCGCCGATGGCATATCTCGCTCGTTGGATGGCTTCGAGATTTCATCTACAACCCTATTGCACTTCGAACTAAAAACCTTCACTTGGCTACATTTGTGGTCATGATTCTTGTCGGGATTTGGCATGCGCCGACTTGGAATTATCTTGCTTGGTCGACTTATTGGACGACTCTCTATTCAGTTGCCATTCTGATGCGCAAAAGAGGTGTTCGTTTGCGAATACCGAAAGTCACTAAAGTACTCGGTACATTTATATTGATGTCTCTCAGTGCCCTCACTTTTGTGCCAGCCCAAATGGCAGACATCGCGACGCTGTGGCAAAACGCGCAGCGCGCTGGATTTCATCGGTCATTTTCAACTGCGATACAAATCAGTTCAATAGACATACTCATCACTGTACTCGCTTTCATCCTAATTGTGATCGCTGAGACCATAGACAGAAAGTTGGCCACCTCAAAAAATGAATCGACAATGCCAAAGACCGCAGCACATTTAGAGCTAGCTTCAGCTCTGGCTATTCTGACTGTTGCCTACGCCATCCATAACTCAAAGGCATTCATCTATATGCGCTACTGACGACTTTACTACTTCGGTATCCCCAAATGAGCCCCCCTAGATCAAGCATCTGATTCTCCCCATTCCCAGCTGACTCAAGCAAACGGGAAGTTCCGATACTCTCAAACCCGCTCGCCTTCAGATAGGAAATCCAGTTCTCTCGAGTCTCAAAACCGCCAACGGCCCACCAACCACTCACAATAGAAAAAATAATGCCGAGCGCCCAGGGCTCCCCAGAGAGCGAAACGATGGGCTCACCCTCCGCAAGCACAATGACGCCACCTGGCTTTAGCACTTCAAACATATTTCGCAGCGCCTTAGTCTTGTCGCGAGAACAGTGCAATCCGTTGACCGAAACCACCATATCCAGGTTGCGCAAATCAGACTTTGCATCAAAATCGTAAACAAACTCATTTTTCGAGTATTGACCGGTAAGAAACGATCTCTGGATATCAGTCCGGTAGTACTTCTTTGGAATTTTCGAAATCAACTGACTGTAGTTTCCGACTCCGGCCCCAATCTCTAGAACGTCACCACTAATATGTGGAAGCATTCTGGTGAACTCAAAACAAGACTTGGCGTAATCCTGCATAGGAGGTTCCTGCATTAGCCTAGCCCACCAAAAGGGGCCAACAACCTCACGAAGGCTTGCAAATGCCCCAGCTTCGTCAATATCGCCAACAATAAACTTTGGCAAAACCTCCGCTAGAGCCGCCGTAATTTCGACGATCACACCCGTCGCCTCTATGCCGCAATCGTCCACTTTCATCTCCCTCAAAAGCTCGACTTGCTCAAGAGCATACCGAGCCTGAGGATGCGCCGCTTGAACACATCCTATCTTCGCACTGACCGTTTGAGCCAAGCGAATGCAGAGGTTCCGTGCTTTTCGATACTCCATTTCTGTTTCTTGCCGCCCCGATGTGACCAATGCAAAATCCTTTGCCGTACTCAATTGACTGGAGGAAAAATGAATTGCGGAGATCTCCAGGCCTGTGTTGGTATACTAGACGCTATAGAGCTAAATGGAATTTCTAATTTCAGTCCGCTCGTAGCGCGTGATTAGCCATGTCGATCAACTTGCACTCGGAGGCCTACGAGAATGGACATCATCGCTAAACGTCTCAAATTGCGCCTCGAATCGACCTTTCCAAAAATTGACCTATCGAAGAAAATTTCAGATCAGCTCGACAGCCTTCAACTCGCCGTTCTCCTCAATGAGGTCGAATCTGAGTTTGGTATTTCCGTTCCATCTTCGCAGTTGATTTTTTTGAAATCGATTGATCTTGATGCGCTGACAAAAATGGTTTCGGATCGTCTCGCAGCACAAGGGCACAAATGAGTCATGCCTTGACTGATTTGGAAACTGGAAGCCCATTGTGGCTCGAGCATAAACTGACTTTGATTTCAAATCTTTGGTTTCGGCGCGTCTCCGAGCTTCTCAAGCATTGGCACCTCACTTTCCTTGTCCTCAGCTCCATCTTTGCAAGCTACTCTCTCATTCATTTCAAACCAATCATTCGATTTTGCTTCCCTCAAAGGAGTCTTCCCGACTTTTTTCGGTTTTACCCAGAGTTCGTTCTGCAGTTTCCGATCTTTCTGATTGCGCTAGGTCCCCTCATTTTTGCATTTCGTACCTTAAATCCAGTGTTGTCGGCGACCACAACCGCCCTTCTTACGATCGTTTTTTTTGCCCTAAACAAAACACTCACGGCTTACACATCAGGCCTCGCAGTTTACTTTGCCGCAGCTGTGTTCTTACTCTGCACATATCGCAACTCCGCAGCATTTCGAATCACTGGAAGTATTATTGTCACAGTCTGCGGTTTATTTTTGTCTAGATGGATATCGACATCTATACCATCCTCATTGGCAGCCCTGCTGCTCTCTGGACCGGCTTACATCTTTTTTTTACGATCACTGACTTTTGCTGTCGTCGAACAAGAGGCCACTGGAGTTCCTTTTTCCATGAAGAATCCGTCAGCAATCACCTACGCCCTGTCTCCGATAACATTTTTTTTCATGATGCCATTTAAAGTTTCGGACTTTAGCTCGACGTCGGTCGAAAAGCGTATCATGAATTCCATTTCTGGATTTACCGATATAATAATGGGTTTATTGGCCTACTTCTTTTGCTCAGTTGTGTTTCGCGAAACACAGACAATCGAAAACTCAAGCGATGTTTCAATACTCGTGCTGCGCTGTTTTAGACTAAGCCTGGGCTACTCTTTATGCTCTTGGGGATTTTTTCGTCTGGCCGTCGGTTCTGGTCGGTGGCTTGGATATGACCTGTCGGACGGCAGTCGATTTGCGCTGCTTGCAACAAGTCCTGCTGAGATGTGGAAGCGCTGGTCCACCCATCTCTATGATTGGACGGTTGGCGTTGTTTTTGTTCCCATGTACCGACGACTTCCTATCGCCATTGCCGCCTTCACTGTGTCCTTCTTTGTCTTGTTCCTATTGCACTATTCAGATGGCCTCACCGAACTGTTCTGGTATAGCCCCACAGGCACAGCGACGACAAGCGTAACCCTGAAAGGCCTTATCTACTTTCAATCACTCGGACTTGTAATTTACGCATCAAGTATCTTCCCGAATATCTGGCCACAAGAGCAGCGGCGCTCCGGATGGCTCG
>JAEUWE010000236.1 GCA_016791465.1 Pseudobdellovibrionaceae bacterium | reverse complement strand
CGCCGCATTGAAGCCTCCGTTCGAGATATTTTGGAAACCCTGGGGCTCGATCTTTCAAACGACTCCATGATTGATACCCCTCGCCGGATCGCGAAAATGTATGTCGACGAGATCTTTTCGGGCTTGAACCCTGGCAACATCCCGCGCATCACGACGATCGAAAATTCAATGCAGTGCGATCAGATGATCGTTGTTCGCGATATATCCGTCATGTCGACCTGTGAACATCACTTTCAAACGATCGATGGACAGGCCACTGTGGCCTATATTCCGACGAAACGGGTGATCGGACTTTCGAAAATCAACCGAATTGTGGACTTCTTTGCTCGACGCCCCCAGGTCCAAGAGCGCCTGACGAAGCAAGTGGCCGATGCCCTTGAGACTCTCCTTGAGACACCGCACGTCGCTGTCTCAATTCGCGCCAAACACTATTGCGTTATTGCTCGCGGCATTCGCGACGTCGCGTCGACCACATCGACCTGTGAGCTCCGCGGCGACTTCCGGGACCAACCGGCGACGCGCAAAGAGTTTTTGACGCATTGCCATTCATAAACGGGCTCATTTCAGGCCCTGGTTCATCCGAAAAGATGAGTATGGACCAGAACCAGAGCCAGCTGAATCTCGAGTTTATTAATCCGTTCATTATCGGTGCTGTGGATGCACTTCAGGTCCAGGCCGGTCTCCGAGTCGAAGGCGGAAAGCCGTTTATCAAGGGGAAGAAATCTCAACCCCAGTTCGTCGTCGCCGGCGTTCTCGGTATTGTTTCAAATGAATTTAAAGGTGCGATCGGTCTTTTTTTTGAGAAACAAGCCTTCATCAAAATGATTGAGAACATGCTCGGTGAGTCTATTGAAACAATCTCAGATGAGTACGCCGATGCTGCAGCTGAAATTCTGAATATCACCTATGGGTCAGCCAAGACAAAACTGAATGCCATGGGACACGACTTAAAACGTGCGCTGCCCACAGTCATGAAGGGGTCGGACCTCTCTGTTCACCACTCATCACATGCTCCGACTATTGTGATTCCACTGCTCTCTGAATTTGGTCAGATCCACATCGAAATCAGTGTCGACCCAAGCTAGCCCCGGAGCGGAGCTAGCCCAAGATATTGTCCACTACTTCTTCTTTTTACGGCCTGTGAGGCTCTTCTTTTTGCTCAAGCGGCTCTTGTGGTGCTTGTTTGCTGGACGTTTTTTCTTTGGTTTTGTAGCCGCTTTTTTGCGAGCCATAGTGATTCCTCCGTCAAGGGTTGTAGCGTAAGGTTATCTCTATGGAGCAAAACCCTCAAGTAAAGACCACACCAGCCCTCGCGCTTCTTCGCAGTAAAGGCATTGCCTTTACTGAACACCCATTTCAGTACGTCGAAAAAGGAGGCACCTCGCACTCAAGCCAAGTCCTCGGCGTCTCTGAACACGCGGTCATCAAGACGCTGATCTTTCAAACAAGCGAACCAGGCCCGTGCCAACATGTCGTCGTTTTGATGCACGGAGACCTCAATGTCGACACCAAGAAACTCGCCCAAGCTCTTGGCGCTCGCCGAGCCTTTCCCTGTGAGCCGTCAAAAGCCTGCGAACTTTCTGGCTACCTGATCGGCGGAACCTCGCCATTTGGTTTAAAAACACAGCTTCCGATTTTTGCTGAAGCTTCGATTCAAAACCTCGGGCGCCTTTGGATCAATGGTGGTGAACGCGGATTCTTGGTTTCCATCACGCCCCAGGAACTTAAGACGGCAATACCTGTGCAGTGGATTAACGTCGGAAAAAATCGATGAAAAAAAGTACCGGATCGCGCTCTCTCAATCTCCTGTCTCTCGCTTCTAAAATTGGCAGAAGTGAAGTGGCCCAGTCGCTCAAGTCACGGTTTTCATCCGAGCCCGTTGACTCCATCAACGCGCGAATTGAACAGGCGCAGTGGATCGCTGACCATTTATCGGAACTCAAAGGTGCCGCGATGAAAGCCGGTCAGTTGCTTTCAATCGATGCCGGCGACTACTTCCCGCCAGAGGCGATGGCCATTCTCGCCAAGCTACAGGCCTCTGCTGAGCCTGTTGACTTTTCTGTCGTTCAGCAGGTTTTGATTGAAGAAATTGGCGTTGAAAAGCTCTCTCAGTTTGAAGACCTCGATTCGGAAGCTGCAGCTGCCGCAAGCATTGGCCAAGTCCACCGAGCAAGTCTCAATGGGCGCGAGGTCGCGATTAAAATTCAATATCCCGGTATCGCGGAGTCGATTGAGTCGGACCTCAAAATCTTAAAAACGTTGGCTGGTTCATTTGCTAGTATGACAGGTCGGGCAATGGACTTGGCGCCACTCTTTTCTGAGCTCAAACGAGTGCTCGAGCAGGAAGCCGACTACCGAGTTGAAATGCAGTTGATGCAGGAGTACCGCAGGGCGCTTCGGGGCGAGTCACGATTTCGCGTTCCCGAAGCCATCGAGAGTCACTCCAATCGCCGTGTTCTCACGATGACGTGGGAACGAGGCGCGACGATTGACTCATGGCTACGTTCCCGCCCAAGCCTTGAGCGCAGAGAGAAAATCGCTCGTGCCATATTGGATCTTTTTTGTCTCGAGTTTTATTCATGGGGCCTGGTTCAGACCGATCCTAATTTTGCAAATTTTCTGATCGGCACCGATGAGAAAAATAACGACGTTCTTGTACTTCTCGATTTTGGCTCAACGCTTCGCTACGACGACGAGTTCCGACGCCGCTACAAACAAGTTCTACGCAGTGTCGAAACCGCCGTCACCACAGGCAATCGAGAGCTAATCATCAAAGAGGGAGTCGCATTTGGACTTCTCGATCCCCGCGAAAGCCAAGAAGCAAAGGAGGGTTTTGCCGATCTGCTTTTGGTTTCCGCCGAGCCCTTCCATCCCGGTCGCCAACCATTTCGCTTCGAAGATGACGACTATGCCAAGCGGACACGTGATACCGGTGCCCGCTTTGCACGCCAGCTCAAGTATTCGCCCCCACCGCATTCGCTCCTGTTCCTCCACCGCAAGCTGGGAGGGATATTCAACTTTGTAAAAAAACTGGATGTGACGATTGATTTGCGCCCGTACTGGGAACCAATGATTCGCATCGGTGACTAAAACATCTGGCAGTAGCGAGGCAGCTCTTGATCACCATAGAGAATCGACTTGAGTTTTGCGACAAATTCTTTTGCGCGCTCATCGACGTCTTTGTCTGGAGTCCGCATCACTGCAAACAGGTCGCTGCGACGAAGCTGCAAGATGCTTTTCAGTCCAACGTCAGCATCTTGCGCACACTGAAATGTATCGCGAATAGAAGCAATCGTCGTCGGATCACCGAGACGAATACCCGCCTCCCACATCTCACTGTCGGCCATAACCCGCTCGATGGCCGTCTTGTTTTTCTGCTCGCGACTTGCCTTTTGAAAGCTCGCTAACACTCTAAGGACATCCTCGATGTCGGCATCGATGGCGTAGAAATGTTGTGCGGCAATCCACGCCGTCAGCGCCGCCTTACCAGAAATTGTATTTTCGGGAGGATAGCCCTTAATGATCAGCCAAGAGAAAATAGCTCGCTCATATGTTTCACCGACTTCTTCGCCGGCGATTTTCTGAATGAATGGTCGTGCGAGCGGGAATATCCCCCAGACCTCTTGCTCTTCCAAAAGTCCTGAACGATCCACGTCAAATCGCGCGAAGAGACTCTCAACGTAGTGAAGAATCGGCATCATCACCCGAAGCTCAGACGATTCAATTGGTAGGTCCACGTCGCCAATGGGGCGCGATGCGCGCTCGAGAGTTGTCATCAAACCCTTAAGATCCGGTAGCGGCGTCAGTGAACGCAAAAGGCCTTTTCTTGCCTTCGGTAGTCGCTGCACCCAATTGAGAAAGCCAGGCTTCTGTTCTCGAGAGGCCTTAATGCCGTTCTGCACAACTGTTAAGTGTGGCGCTTGCTTCTCAATACTGCTCCACGCTCGCTCGCGAAAACAATCAACTTGCAACTTCTTCTTTCCGAAAACGTCGAGTTCCGTCGTGCCACAGTGGGAGACCAAGTCTCCATGAATAAGATCGGCCACCTTGCCGGCTGATCTCACCAGATGCAACCACTCCACCGTCTCATGAAACGAGATGAAGCGATCACCATCAGAAACAGACAGGAAGAGATTCGTTTCCATAAAGGTTCGGATACCCGCCGTCAACGAACGCACATCGACGATACCCATGTCATGACCAATGGCCTTTAACCCAAGAAAAATCTCCTGAGCCTCATCCTCAGTCACTCGCGGCAAGTTTCCGGCTCGCGATGGCTCCTTGGCATAGCCACTGAGTGCCATCGAAACGAGAACACGGATCACATTCAGCGCATCAAAGTCAGCCGCCTGAAGCTCGGAGTAGTCGGTCTCAGGACGAATATCCAACCGAACTCGATCGGCGTCGCTGAATACAATCGGACGCCCTGTACTCAACAATTCAAGCATCTGCCGACGAGCACGAATTCTTGCAGTCGAACCAGGCTCAGACGCAAGACGCGCCATTTCGAGTCGAAGACGACGGAGACTCTCTCGTGCGCCGCCCGCCGCAAAAAGTTTTGCGGTGATGTGCTGTCCCTCATTCCAATCTTCAACAAACTCGGTAATACGCTTGAGATGTACCGCGCTCAGGCCTAAAGCATTTTCTGCAGCACCGGGCAGTGCCGCACCGCTCAGAAGCTTTCCCAAAACTGCGCCTAGAGTCTGATTGATTGAAACGGCGTGAAAGCCCATCGGCAAGAGGTTGGCCTTTTCTAGACTCACGACCACGGCCGAAATTGTGCTGATGCCAATTTGACCGCCATGACGAGCAATCGATCGCATCAACGACTGGGCTCCCTCTGCAACAGTGATATTCAGTAGATCCGAGCCGTCGAGCGTCAACCTCTCATTCTGAAAGACTCCAAACTTCAATCGCAGAGTTGCGACAAGAATCTCACTCAGCTGAGTGAGGATCTCAGTCCACTCGCGCCCGGACACGACCTGTGCCTCGCCACCGACGAGCAGTACCTTTACATTCTCAGCCAGCTCACGACGTTCTTTCGTTTCAAGAAAGTTGAACTTGGTTTGTTCAAGTGCCAGAGCCAAGGATTGAATCGTCATCGAAGAATGGACAACGTCAGTCCGACCAAGCTCGTGGTTAATAACTCGCACAATTTGGCGGATCGAAGTTGCTATCTTCGCAAGATCTGCGATTGAAACAGCTTTCACTTTTTGATCGCGACGCATCGAGAGAACATCGCCGACACCCTTGAGTCCCGACAACGGCTCACGT
Source organism: Pseudobdellovibrionaceae bacterium (assembly GCA_016791465.1). Taxonomy (GTDB): domain Bacteria; phylum Bdellovibrionota; class Bdellovibrionia; order Bdellovibrionales; family JAMPXM01. The sequence continues at coordinate 8,694 of JAEUWE010000236.1, read as the reverse complement.
GCTCCGTCCAATATTGCCTGAGCTCGTTCCAGCTCATTTCGAGTCAATGTCTGCTCAGACCCGCCAAGCAGAACCGCCTTCCAACGAAAGACCTCATCGATAATGGCTCGCCGCTTATCTTGTGCACCCAGGCCCTCGTCGAACGGCATCACTCGATCTCTTGACGATCCAGTCAGCGCATCCGTCAAATTCACAATGCCAGAGAATCCAACGGACCGCGCCTGGGCCGCCTCTGCCTTAAAGTACGTCTCAAAGAAAGTCGCAAGCTCGCTCCGAGTCCATCCGGTCGCACTCGTACGACCCCTCGTATCGGCTGCAAACTTCTTCAATGCTCGCGAAAGACAGTCAGCCACATCGGCGGGATCGGAGTCGTCAGATCCTTTGAGGTACGTCGAAACTCGATCACCAACTGTTCGTACGCAAGACAGAGACTGATCCTTCATCACCAATGGATCGGTGACTTTCTTGTCATTTCCAAAAAAATGATTGCAGCCAATTAACGAGGTCAATACCAACGGCGCTACAACGACGCTGCCTTTGCGCACGAGGTTGGTAGTATGAGCTAACGCGAACATCGCAACCTTCACTCAAGGACCTCATAAAGTGACAATCAGCGGCACCGAGCGCCCAAATTGGCGGACCTACGCCCATACCAACGCTCATTCAGTGCCTTCTTACCTCTTTACCCAACTCAGGCCCATCTCGAGGCCTGCACAAATTCCTATTCTTCAAGTTCCATTCCAGTCGAGGTATCGATACGGTAGGGGCATGCAAGAAGTCGGAACCTCTCATCTCCTCATTTTCGCTCTCTTTGTCTCAAATCCCGCTTTAGCCTCTGCGCAAGATCTGATCGAACCTCAAATGAAACGCGCAATCGGTGAGTTACAGCTCGACATTCACTACGACCGCCGCGAGAACGAGAGCGGCACAAGCTCAAGCGCATCGACAGCGCGACGCTTTCGAGTCTCAGCACAGCAGCACTACCTCATTGAACTGCCACGGAGCGCATCGAACGAGGCCTCTGCACTCAGTCTAGGCCTTGGTGCACGAACAGACCGAAGTCACTGGTCCCCAACTGACAGTGAACAGGTCGACGCGAGCTTTAGCTTCGGCTGGATGAATAAGTCCTGGCTGATCAGCATCGGATACATTTTCTTTGCGCGTGAGAAAACCACAAGCTCGGGCGTTGAAACGCAAAACTACAGTGGCTCAGGCGTCACAGCTTCCGCTCGCTACTTCTTTTGGTGGAATGACCTTGGTCTTGGACCGTCTCTGACCTTTGACTCAATTCGCTACACAAAGACACAGACCGGCAGTCTTCCCGAGGTCAGCGCAACACAGACTCGGGAGTCGCTGCGACCAGGTCTTGCTCTCGGATTTCAATTTTAATTCGAACATAAAAAAAGGCTCCCGATCCGGGAGCCTTTTTTCGAAAGAAATTGTTCTTCCTTCAGCCGATAGATTCTATTGGCACCACGGAAGATCTGGAATAACGCCGCAAATCGCCTGACAGAGCTGTGGGTCTCCAAGCGGACACTCCATGCCTCCGCCGCCGCCACCACCACCGCCGCCGCCACCCGACTGGGATTGGACAACGCGAACAGCAAGTGACTCAGAACGAGCTCCCGAAGCATCAGTTACAGTAACCGTCGTCTCGCCTTCTGCCTTTGCAGTAAAGCGACCACTCGAGTCGATGTCCCCAATGCTTGCGTCTCTCACCGAGAACGAGAATGGCGCTTTGCCATAAGTCGCTGTGAAGTTCTTGCTCGCCCCCGGAGCCAATGTTGCTGCAGCGGGAGTGATGAACATGCGACGAGAAAGAACTGTCTCGGTTGCTGCTGCCATATCAACACGGCATCCGCACGCAACTTCGATATTTGCTTTCGCACCAGTCACCTGCAAGAGAGCGCGGATCTGCGCGCCAGTGAGCGACGGATCTTGTGCTTTCAAGAACGCCGTGATTCCAGAAACAAGCGGTGTCGCCATCGACGTTCCAGAAAGTTTGCCGTACTTGTTGCCCGGAAGAGTCGACATGATGTCGAGGCCTGGCGAAGCAACGTGAACGGTTCCTTTTCCGTAGTTTGACCAAGACGGCTTTTCATCGTTGGGGCCAGACGCCGCAACTGAAATCGTATTGTCGAACTCAGCGTTCGTTGGGAACACTTCTGTTTGATCGTTGTTGCGGCCATCATTTGCTGCGGCCATAACCATGATCACGCCAGCATTGCTCGCGCGTTGAACAGCATCAACAAGCGGTTGGGCCTGCGCGCGCGGAACGGCAGCTCCCCACGACGCCGAAATGACATGAGCGCCATTTTGAATGGCGTGATCAATCGCCTTGATACCACTATTCAAATCACCCGAACCGTCTGCACCAAGAAAGCGAAGTGGCATGATTGAAACATCAGCAGAAGCGCCAACGATTCCACCGTCAACTAAACCGCTGCCACCAATGCTGCCCGCACAGTGCGTGCCGTGGCCAGGGTTCTGCTGCGATGTTAAATCCATTGGATCAGCATCGCCATCGCGGAAGTCATATCCGGCAATCGCATTCGACTTCAGTGTTGGATGTGTGTAGTCCATTCCAGTGTCAATAACGGCAACTTTAATGTTCTTCGAACCTTTATTGCCAGCCAGTGACCATGCTTTCTCAACGCCGACCTGTTTATTGGCCCACTGCTCTTGCAGAGCCGCAATCCCAGCAACAGAATCAACGCTTTGAACACTGTGCATCTGAGCATACATCTTGATGTTCGGAACAACGTACTCAACATTTGGGTTCTTCAAAAGCGACACGAGTGTCGAAATTTCCTGAGCGCCGTTGATACGAACTTTCAGTAAGTTCCCGAAAGCGTTGTGATCTGCAATCTGCATCGATGGCGTTGATTTCAACGACAGCATTGTCGTGAAGTTGCGATTCTTATACTTCACGAGATATTCGCCCGGAATTCTTTCCTGAGCTTGCGCGCCAGAAGCGGCGAGCACTGCCCCAGCCGTTACCACAACGGCGCCGAGAGCAGCAAAATGGTTGGAACCTAACACGAGACCCTCCTTGGTATTAGTTCGTTCTGAATTCATTCATTCGGGGGACAGAACTGAAATCCTTCTCAGTCCTGCCTCGGCCCCGAGCGCCGATCTTTAAACTCAGACATCCTGTCGAGTCTCAGAGAGGCTTCGTTCGTCAGAGGGAGTCCATTCCCATAGGGGTCATCCCGCGCGAAACATTTGGAGGAGCGAGGGGTGTCCGATCAAAGCCACGACTGCCGCCCCAATCCGCTCATCCGTGAGCGGTTCCGTTTTGGAACCTCAGTCGTTTATCGAGCGTACTGGCCAGAGGACCAATCGCAAAGCAGGCCTTTTGGGAAGCAGCGCACTCTGGCTGATAGTCTAGGTCCGGCCCTTAAGGCTTGATTTGTTATGTTACACCGAGGCGGAGTGCTCGACATCACGGAACAACGGCAGGACGACCTCTGGCCGGTCGAACATTCGGATTCGACCATCCTTGAGCCAAAGAACGCGATCGCAATGAATCAGCGTCGAAAGTCTGTGCGCAATGATGATCTGCGTGCGATCTGCAAAGAACTCTTCTGTCGCTTTGACCAGTACTTCTTCCGTCTGCGGATCAATCGAAGACGTCGCCTCATCCATCACCACGATCGGCGCGTCCTGCAGAAGGCAGCGTGCCATACAAAGGAGCTGCCGTTCTCCTGCCGAAAGGTTTTTGCCACGCTCTTCAATGAAGGTGTCCAGCCCGCGCTCCTGATGGCGAAACCAAACCCCAAGATCGACACGCTCAAGTGACTCGATCAAAACTGCATCCGAATGGATGCGCTTGAGATCAAGATTTTCGCGGAGAGTTCCACGGAATAACGTCGGCTCTTGTGCGATGTACGCGATTGAACTTCGATAGAGGCCGAGGTCGTCCCCATCTCTTTCTCCAGCAACGCCGTCGACATTTGCGCGATGGCCTTCAATTCGAATTTCGCCCGAATCGATCGGATAAAACCGAAACAGCGCTTGAATCAAACTCGACTTGCCACTGCCGGTACGACCGACGATGCCGACCTTCTCGCCCGCTTTAATGTCGAAACTCAGGCCGTCCAATACAAACGGTAGATTTTCAGAATACCGGAAACGCAGATTTTGAACCGAGATGCCGGCGGCTCGTTTTAACGTAATTTTCTCGCGACCGAGGTGAGCCTCTTCTGCCGCCGTATACTTCAACTGTGCAGGATTGACCGCAAAGTCAGCAGTACTCGGAAGCCTGAGCCCTGGCTCAAGTTCGCGACGAAGATAGTCATCCAAACGCTCAACGCCGGTCATGGCCTCTTCGAACTGAGCCATCCATTCAAAGAACATTTGCACGCTATTGGCCGAGAGCATGATAAACGCAAAGGCGACGCCAACATCTCCCAAAGAAACTCGACCCGACTGCATCAAAAACCAACCGGTCGCTCCTGTCGCCAGCAGAAGAAGCGCCGTCAGCGCTCCCATCTGCAGTGAAAATCCAGTCAAATACAGACCAGTTCGGATACGGGCCCGCAAATACTCACCATTTAATCGTTGAAAGCGATCAAAAAATGTTCTGACCCTGTCAAACACGCGAATCGAGGTCACGCCCTGCACGCTTTCAGCAAAATGAGCAATCGACGGCGATCGGCTCGCCGCCAGACGGCGCCGCTCCCGACGAAGTGCCCCGCGATTCAGTCGATAAACACCGGCTTGTAAGAACGCGACACCGACAAACAACAACAGAAAGTAAGGACTCGCCATGCCAATGAGAATCGTCATCGACACGAGATCAAAGACAATCGCCAAAAACTCCGCCAGTGGTCCGCCAAAAAGTCGAAACACATTTCCGTAGTCGCTCGAAAAACGAGTCACCACGCGCCCCACCGGCTGCGTATCAAAAAACACCATCGGCAGCCGCGACGTTCGATACGTCACTTCATCGTAAAGACGCGAGATCGCAAGCGCGCTCAAGCGGGAAAACGCAATTCGATAGACTGTCGTCAATACAAATCCGACACTCGTCACCATAACCAAAAGCAAGATGAATTCGCTATACGTCACCGTTTGAAGTGCCAACGGTCGCGCTCCAGGATCGGCCCACCAGGAAACCAAATTAGCATTGCCGAGAAGCAATAGTCGGCCGACAAAACCGAAGACAACCAAGCTCGCAATCTTCCAGCGGTATGGGCGATACGCTGCGAAGACGGTATTGAAGACAGTTTTCGAGTACTGGCCCTTAAAATGCGTTTCGTCTTTGATAAAGCTCATGCTTGTACCTCTGGCGCCGTTTCAAGGCTGCTCACGAAACCACGGAAGTCGTCGTTGCGCCGAGTAAGCTCTTGGAAACACCCCTGGTCAATCAAACGGCCATCTCGCAAAAACAAAATTCGGTCAACACGTTCCAGAACGCTCAGTCGGTGAGTCACCATAACTCGAGTCGCCTCACGCCATTCGCCGAAAAGCAGCGTTTCAAATAGGGCCCGCTCGGTTTCGACATCGACAGCACTCAATGCATCATCCAACAGTATCACTGGACGTCGCAAATAAGATGCTCGCGCCAAACCAACGCGTTGACGCTGACCTCCAGAAAGGTTCACTCCTCGCTCGCCGATCTCAGTCGCCACGCCATCAGGCAAGCTGCCGGATCCGTTCTCATGCATGGGATCGAACTGCGCCACGCGAAGAGCCTGAATCACGGCCGGATCAACTTCACTCCTCACATCATAGCGAAACGCCACATTTTCACGAAGTGATGCGCTCATCACAAATCCATCTTGTGGGACAAATCCAAAAAACTTCCTCCGCTCGTCAACGGGTCGGCCACGAAGCTCAACACCATTCACCCGCAAAGTGCTGCAGACAGCCGCCGTCTCACCAAGTAAACTCATCAGCAAAAGACTTTTACCGCTGCCAACCTCACCCACGATCGCCACAAACTCGCCGGGCTCAATCTCAAACGAGATATCATGCAAAACTTTGTTCTCGCCAATCTGCAGCGACAGATCTTTTAGGCTCAACGCTGCCGAATGGCATGCGGCATCCAACTTGCCGTCGCCAACCGATAGCTCTTCGGTTTCGAACCGATTGAGATAGTTTTCGATTCGCTTCAGTGATGTCCAACCGTCAAAGGTGAACGTGAAAATCCACGGGACCTGCCGAAACGGCCGCGACAAAAACACACCAAAAATCCAGAGCAATGCAAAATAGTCCCCCGGCGTTGCCGTTTCGCCTTTTAAACGTCCCAGCGTCATCACGGCGACAAGGTTCAAAAAGAAGTTCACCGATGAACCAAACGATCCCATCATTTGTCCATTGGTGACCATCTTCACGCGATTAACAGTTTCTTCTTCTCGTTTGTTAAAGATCTTCTGCTCAAAAACATCAACCCAGCCAAGGATCCTCAGCAGCCTTAGGTTCTGAACCCACTCATTCACGAGCGCTGTTCGCTCTGCAGCAAGGCGTTTAAATGCTTGGAAAAATCGAGACTGTCGAATCGACAGTGTAATACTGATACTCAGCACAGCCAGCATCAGCATCACGGTCGTACTCACCGGAATGCCACAGATCACTTGAACCGCGATTGGCGCACACACAAACGGAAAGATAATTCCAGCGCCCAGCGGAATGGTCTGGTCAAGAAATGCGGTCGCCCCCGTCACATCGGTCGCATATATCGAGACCGTCTCGCCGACCGGCTGTCGTGTCGCTTGATCAAGACGCATCGACAGCGCCTTTTTATAAATCTCAAGCCCAAAACGTTCCTGCACCTTGATCGACTGCCAAATTCCAACCCAACTTGTCGCCGTGCTCAACCATTGCGTCAAGATCATCGCTCCAAACGCCATAGTCAGAAGCCAGAGCGGATGCACTCCGACAAACAGATCGGAAAACACCTCGAGTTCTTTGTGCGTCAACCGATCAACAAAAAGCTTTTGAAAAAACGGCGCCGCTAATCCAACCAACGCGGCAACCAAAGATCCAAAGACCATTAACAAAATCGCTGGCCAGCGACTTTTTAACATCCACGCCAGCAGGTTTTTCGGCAGTTCAAAATCCAACGCGTGATCAACGGACTTCATTCACCGTGTCCTTTTTCACAAACTTCAAGCTTAACGAATTGATACAATAGCGCAGCCCCGTTGGCGGTGGGCCGTCGTGAAAGACATGCCCCAAATGAGCTCCACAGTGATCACAAAGAACTTCCACGCGAATCATTCCGTGAGAAGTGTCACGCCGCTCTTCAATTTTCTCTTTTGCAACTGGAGTTGAAAAACTTGGCCAGCCACAGTGACTCTCAAACTTCTGCGTCGACGCAAAGAGCGGCTCGTCGCAACCAACACAGGCATAGTAACCACTCTCAAAGTGATCGCAAAACTCACCGCTAAAAGGACGCTCGGTCCCCGCCAACCGGGTGATGCGAAATTGCTCAGGACTCAAGCGCGCCTTCCACTCGGCCTCAGTCGTCGCACGATCCGGCCGCTGCCCGTCTTTGTTTTTCATACGGAATGGCTTACCACAAAAGGAACCCGTCACCCTCTGGCGACCCCGTGCGTCGCCGCCTGAGAGCGGCACTCTGTCAAAGGATTGAGCACTGCCGAGATCGCAGCAACAGCGCCAGCGAGCGAGGCTTGACCACGAAAAATAACAGTCTTTCTCGGTTTTTACCCTCTTTCCTGGGCCATCCAAAACAACTCAAGACGAGGCTCTGGGCTTTGCTCTGAGCTTTGCATATTGATCTCACTGATGAAATTCGCCGTCCCACTCTCGACACGATCCTCTCGCTCCCTCGGCACGCTCGCCATTGCGACGTGGCTCGCGCTTTCCATCATTGGCTGTTCGCGCGACACGACGATTTTTGAAGAGAAAACGCCTGAGACGGTGCTGCCGATCTCAACGGACGGCCGCGTGTTACTGCCTAAAAACTTTTACGACCAATCCGTTGGTCGCGCCCAGGTTGAAACCCAGCTCGACGGTGTAACGTCAGCTTCGAAAGCCATTCGCTTTCAAACTCAGGGCGGTGCCACTTCGGCCGGTGCCTACAACGGCACCGGAACCGGCAACCGGGCGCTTCTTGGACTGGGAAGCTGGCACGGAAGACCACTCGGCACTCTCACCGACATGCGCTGGGAAGCGAAGTCGGATTTTGGCACGCTTCAAGCCGGCGTGATTCTACAAATTGATCTGAAGTGCGACGGAAGCAGCATCGTCGTCGCCGAAGCTCGCCCTGCCGCTCTTCCCGCTCCGATAGCAAAAGCCGATGCGTATGTGGAATACCGCGCGCTGCTCACGGATACCGTCTGGATCTCACTGAAAGCACCGCTCCTTCATCCAACGACAAGCGCCGAACTTTTGTCGACCAACACTGGCTCGCCTCGATCGCTCAGCGATGTGTACGCGGCCTACCCAGCCGCTTGCTTAAAAAACGGCGCGACAGGAGCCGCGGCACTACCGAAGAGTATCCCAACCGCCGCAATCCTGTGGTCACTTGGTGACGATGCGAACACCGCAAGCGCTAGTCTTTTTATTCGTCGCTTTCAAGTCGGCAGCGAAGAATACAAGGATCTTGAATGAAAACGATGCGATCCATCTTTTCACTTCTCCTCTTGTCCGCCGTTATCGCGACGGCACAGACGACTCTTGCCGCCGCAAAACGCAATGAGCTGCCTCGCGAACTCCCGAGCA
>JAEUWE010000194.1 GCA_016791465.1 Pseudobdellovibrionaceae bacterium | reverse complement strand
AAAGTCACTAAAGCCCAGCGCGCGAGGTGAGTTTGAGATCACCGACGTGAACCGCGAGTATTTACGTCGTGGTGATTTGAGTGTTCAGGCATTCGGGCGTGGAATGGCATGGCTGGATATGGGAACAGAAGCAGCCCTTTTGGATTCGGCGAACTTTGTTTCGACCATCGAGCGTCGACAAGGTTTGAAGATCGCCTGCCTTGAAGAGATCGCGCTTTATAAAAAGTTTTTAAGCCGCGAACAGCTCGCAAAGGTTGTCGAGACCATGCCGAAGAGCCTCTACACGGAATATGTGAGAAAGCTGATTTCGTGAAACGCGTTCTGGTCACCGGTGGTGCTGGATACATCGGTTCGCACACGGTGCGAGCCCTTGTGGAAGCAGGCTACGATGTCACGGTGATTGACCTTTTGCGCAGCAGTTTTGGAACCGGCAACCGTGCGGCGGTGCCAGCTGGCGTTCGCCTGATTGAAGGCTCGTGTGGCGATGTCGCTGTCCTTGAACGAGCTTGGCGTGAGAGCGGTGGATTTGATGCCGTGATTCACTTTGCGGCGCTGATTCTTGTCGATGAGAGTGTTCGCGAGCCTGCTCGGTACTATGAAAACAATGTGGTATGCTCGCTCAGGCTTTTTGATTTTGCCTTGCGTGCCGGAGTCCGGGCGTTGATCTTTTCATCGTCGGGAACGATCTATGGGAACTTTACTGGGCGGGGGTTGATTCCCGAATCTGCACCGCTCGTTCCGATTAATCCCTACGGTCGAAGCAAGCTCATGACAGAGACGATGTTGCACGACCTCTTGGCGGTGCATCCCGCGGCGCGCGCAATGACACTTCGCTATTTCAATCCCGCTGGCGCAAAGCTTGACTTGAGCCTTGGACAGATGCGGCCGTTGGCAACGCATCTTGTGAATGTTGCCGCCGAAGCGGCGGTGGGACGACGTGATGTCGTCCGCGTTTTTGGTTCGGACTATCCCACACCGGATGGCACTTGTGTGCGCGACTATATTCACATTGAAGATGTGGTCGATGCGCATGTGTTGGCACTGCGGGCACTTCAGGCAGGCGAGCCGTCTGCTGTGCTGAATGTCGGCTATGGTCAGCCGTACTCGGTGCTTGAAGTGATTGAGGAGATGAAGCGCGTTTCGGGTGCTCCGTTCCGGGTGGAGATCGGCGAGCGCCGATCTGGAGATCCGCCGTACTTGGCGGCGGATCCGCGGCTGATTAAGGAAATGTTGGGCTGGAAGCCTCGCTTTGACTCTCTTGAGACGATTTGTCGGACCCAGTTTCTCTGGGAGAAAAAGCGCCAATCGTTGACGATCTGACGCACGTTTAAAACAATGTTGAAATGAAACCTGTTCTGCGTTTGCTCCTGCTTGTTGCGGTCGTGAGTTTGAGTTCTGGTTGCGCGTCGATGTCATCCAGGGAAAAGCGATGGATGGCGGCCGGCACTGGTGTCGTCGTGGGATCGGTTGTGGGGGCCTCGGTCACTCCAGGCGGAGAGCGGCGCGAGCTCCATGCATCGTATTGGGGTGCGATTGTCGGCCTTGCGTCTTACTTTGCGGCAGATCTTTTTTGGGGCACTGATGCAGAGTCGGCC
>JAEUWE010000178.1 GCA_016791465.1 Pseudobdellovibrionaceae bacterium | reverse complement strand
GATCGGTTCGAGAGCTTGAAGGAAATCTCAATAAGATCGAAGTCTATTTTAGCTTCTCAAACGCTCCGATCACCCTCGACAGCGCCAAACAAATCCTCGCGCTGGATTCAGAAGGCAATCAGATCACCATGGAAGACATCGAAAACCTGGTGGCTCAGCAATACCGGCTTCGCGTCACCGATCTTCGTGGACAAGCACGTCCAAAACCGATTGTGACAGCGCGACAGGTCGCAATGTGGCTGATCAAAAAAAACCTGCCAAATAAATCGCTCGTCGAAATCGGACGACAGTTTGGCGGCCGTGATCACACCACCGTTATGAATGCATTGCATCGAATCGATGATCAACTCACTACAAACCTAGATTTAAAGAGAGATATCGATGAGTTGCAGGCCAGAATCCACAATATCACAGGGGTGTGAATGTGGACGGTGGAAAAGTCTATGGAAGACTCTCTGGGGTATCGTGTGGAGTAAGTTGTCCCGAATTTAAGAGGAGTTGGCCGACGACGCTCCACACCCAGAATCCACAGTAAATAGTCAGTTAAATCGATAGTTTAGGAAGAAAAACAAGAAAACCACAGGCCCTACTACTACTACTGATTTATTTATATAAAAGAAGTAAGAATCAAAACCGTCAAAAACAGCGCATAACGAGGAGTGATTCAAAATGATGATCGAAGTCGAGAAAAAGGATCTCCTGAACCTTCTCGGTAAGACTCAGAACATCGTCGAAAAAAGAAATACCATGCCGGTGTTGATCAATGTGCTTCTCGAAGCCGGTGATGGAGTATTGAAAGTTTTTGCGACAGATCTTGAAGTCAGTCTGACCGACCAAGTTCCGACGCTTAAAGAAAAGCCGGGCAAAGTCGCTGTTTCGGCGAAGAGTCTTTTTGAAATCGTAAAAGAACTTGATGACGGTCCAGTGATCCTCAACAAGAAGGCGAACAATTGGCTTGAGATCAAACAACGAAAATCTGTGTTCAACCTCGTCGGTATTGCCGCCGAAGAGTATCCCGTTTTTCCAAGTTATCAGACCAAAGATTTCATTTCGATCAGTGCGACCGTTTTTGCCGATATGATCGAAAAGACCATCTACTCTGTTTCGAACGATGAAACGCGCTATTACTTGAATGGTGTTTTCTTTGAACGGATCAACAAAGACGGCAAATCAACTTTCCGTATGGTGGCGACCGACGGCTTCCGTCTTTCGATCGTTGATCGTTCGATGCCAGAATCAAAAACAGCATTTCCGGCTGCTGGGGTTATCATTCCTCGAAAAGGCCTGTTCGAAATACGCAAGATGCTTGAGACAATCGAAGGCGAATTTGATCTTGCCGTTGAAGGCTCGCAGCTTGTTGTGAAACGTGGCTCGACCGTACTGATGGTTCGCCTGATCGAGGGAAAGTTTCCAGCTTATCAACAATTTATTCCACAACAGATTCCGAATCGAATCGAAATTCCACGTGAGATGTTGTTGGCAAGTTTGAAACGAGTATCGCTGTTGTCGAATCAAAAATACAAAGGCGTTACATTTTCCCTTTCATCAGGACGTATGGAAATCACCTCCAACAATCCTGAACTCGGCGATGCTAAAGAGGAAATCGAAATCGATTACAAAGGTTCTGATATCAAGATCGGCTTCAATGCTCGCTATATGCTTGATGTCCTCAATAGCTTTGATGATGTCGCTGTTGATCTACATTTGAATGATCAACTCTCTCCGGGTTTAATGCGACCACACGGTGATCAGACCTACACTTGCGTCGTTATGCCGATGAGAATTTAACGGAAAGCTGCGGTGATCATTTCATCTTTGCGCCTCTTCCAGTTTAGGAACTTTGCGCAGCAAGAAATTGAGTTTAAACCGCGGCTGAATTTCCTTGTCGGTGCAAATGGCCAAGGAAAGACAAATCTGATTGAAGCCGTATTTCTCCTATCACGAGGTGATAGTTTTCGTCCGGCGAACTTTGAAAACTATCTTTTTAACCGAAAGGCAGCGCAGGCACGTGTCGTAGCGAAATTAAAATCAGAGGCCGGCGACTACAAACTTCAACTTGATTTTATGGATGGCCGGCGAACACCGCACTTAGATGGAAAACGCACACGTTTTTCCACATTGTCTGCAGAATTTCCCGTTGTTCTTTTTAGTCCAGAGAGTTTGGCCTCCATCAAAGAGGGACCTGAGCAGCGTCGGGTTTTAATCGACAATGTTTTGGCGACGCTCTCTATTCGAGACGCAAAACTGCTGTCGGATTTTCATCAGACACTGCGCGCTCGCAATGCTCTGCTTCGTCAAATTGCAGATGGCGACAGCCGATCAACAACTCTACAATCACTTGAAAGCCTGACATCGCTATTTTTGGTGATCGGAACTCATGTGACCGCTTCTCGACTCGCGGTCCTTCGCCAAATGGCACCGCGTTGGCAGGAAAGCGCGCGTCATATTTTTGGAATCGACGACCTTTCTGTCGGTCTTGAGTATTTGATCAGCGATAATTGCGCGAACACATGGAGTGATGAGCAAGTTTTTAATGCGCTAAGTCAGCGTCAAAGCGAGCTGAGTCGTCGTGAGATGGAATATGGCGGATCTTTAGTGGGTCCACACAAACACGACTTACGAATTCTATTTTCTGGGAATGACTCGCGTTTTTCCTGCTCTCAAGGGCAACAAAGGGCCTTGATTCTCGCGTTCAAAATCGCTCAAATAGACCTCCATCATTCGGTTACGGGCCGGTATCCAATTCTTTTGCTCGACGACGTCATGTCAGAGCTCGATGCGGATAAGCGGATGCGTTTGATGGAGTACCTTGAGGGTATCAACGCTCAAGTGCTGATCACAGCGACAGACCTCACATGGTCCCGTCATTTTCCGGAAGAACGGAACGCTGTGTTCAAAGTTGAAAATGGAACAGTGACTTTAACTGCTCCGAGCGCTGTCCGAGCGGTCATGCCTTCTATCGGCTGACCTGCTGGAAGATGCGACGAGTGGATTGAACAGTCGAGGTGAAATGTGACCGACAGTGAAGTGACGGCGTCGAATATGCCGCCAGCCAATAATGCAGCCTATGGTGCTGACTCTATCCAAGTTCTTGAGGGCCTTGAGGCGGTAAGAAAACGCCCAGGTATGTACATCGGCGATACGGGAGTACGCGGATACCACCACTTGGTCTACGAGATCACTGATAACTCTGTGGACGAACATCTCGCGGGACACTGCCGAAAGATATC
>JAEUWE010000131.1 GCA_016791465.1 Pseudobdellovibrionaceae bacterium | reverse complement strand
GGCGCGTGCGCGAGGGTGGCCGTGGCTACGAAGCTGGCGCTTACCTGGCGAGCTTTGCTGGATTCTTGCCAGCGAACGATCCGAAGTTTGTGATTTATGTGGCGCTCGATCGTCCGCGCAAAGACTACTATGGTAGCGCCGTTGCGGCGCCGGTGTTTTCGCGCATCGCACAGTTCGCGGTTCGTCGCGCAGGACTTGCGCCAGTTTTGATTTCGGCATCAAACGTAATCGCAGGTGATGCGGCCGAGAAGGCGCGAAATCCGGAGGCCGATGCAACGCAGTGGCGCCGCGATAACGGAGTAAAGAATGATGCCGAGAAAGCGCTAGCGGTCGCCGAGGCACGCCGGCGTCGCGAGACACTGCTCAGTCGGCTTTCAAGCTTTGTTGCGACAGATAGTGGCGCGGCGTTTGGTTCAGGTTACGGTGGAGTTGCAGCATCCGTTCAGCTTGGTGTGCCACTTGATGGCGCGGCTCGCGCGGTCGCGTCTGCCGGGGCTTCAGTGGTTGGCCTACCGGCTGGCGCTGAGGGCAGTGGGGTCAGTCTTCCGCGGCCGGATCTTGTAGGCCTTAGTCTGCGAGAGGCGATGGAGAAACTCTCGCAGGCCGGAGTCTCGTGGAAAAAAGTCCGCGTGAACGGCCAAGGCTTTGTCTCGCGCGCAAACTGGGCTTCAGATCGCTCGGTGACCTTGGAGCTGAATCGATAGTTCGTCTGCAATCGGCATCTGAACTTTTTAAGTCGTCTTGCGCGTGCATGGCATAAAGTCGGGGCAACGAAGCATTTCCTGCCATAAATAAATGTCCCGTGCGAGCCTAAGCTAAACAACTATTTCGGTTTTCGGAGACATTCATGCGCTTGTTCAGCATCGTGCTCATTCTTTTGGCGGTATCGTCATCATCAGTTGCTCAAACCACAGGTACGAATTCGGCGATACAGCAGCATGAAGCGGTTGAAAAACAGAAACAGTCTGATCGGCAGGAGCAGGCGCTACAAAGCGAAGCGCAAAAACCTAACGCCAAATCCAGTCCGATAGTCGTGAATACTGATGCCTGGGGTATCGACAAGAATCTTAGGTTCGATATCACAAACCATCTTCTTGCCTATTCCGCTATTTTAGAACCCGATCAAACTCTTCAGGGCGTTAAGCTGACCGGTCTTCTCAATATTGCTTACTATAGTGTTGAAAAAAAGACGGCGACAGGACGCTCGCAGAGTCGCTTCGTCTTCGGTCTTGAGTCTCCGATTATTGATTTCACTGAAGACATCCATTTTTGGGCCGGACTGGGCGGTACCCTCGGCGATGCGAAGGGATTCTATTTTGATGCCGGTCTTGAATATTTGCCGCTGAGTTGGTTCAAGCTTCAGGCCGGAATGAACTACAATTCAAGCACCGGTGTGTACCCACAGCTTAGCGCCGGATTTGTTTGGTAGGACAACAAGCCTTAGGCGGTGAGTCAGCGTCGATGAAGCAGAAGTCCCATATAGATTTCGTCTTGATGGGAGCCGTCTGGAAATTTGTACGCTCGAGTTCTACGTCCTTCGACGTTAAATCCAAGACCCTCGTAAAGCCTGATAGCCGAAGTGTTTTCGGACATCACACTGATATCGAGCCTCTCTAGAGTCGGATCTTTTCTTGCGGCCTCTAGAAAGGCATTGAGAAGAGATCGACCAATGCCGCTTCGTCGGTATCCCTTATGAACAATGGTCATGAGTCCGCCGCGGTGTTTGATCTTCAGGAACTCCGATCTCCCGAAGGTGAGCATCCCGATCAATTGCGAACCGAGATCTGCCACCAAAAAGTATCCATTGTCAGAAAGACGTTGAATCTGTCGTTTCATGAGCTCCGGATCATTTTTAACTTCCGAAGCTGTCTCCAGGAGGAATGGGGATTCCGAAATGATGGAGGCCCTCAAAGCCGCTAATGGGCTAGCATCTTCTTCGGTTGCGCTTCGTATATTAAAAGAGGTGGGGAGAGATTGTGAATGCATTTGAAACCCGATCCTCCGAAGTCATGACAATGACAATTCATGGCATGTTTTAGTGGTAACCGAGGGTATGGCTTTGCCGCGATCAACACAGAAAGGCACCGCGAGAGCCGTGCCTTTTTTATGCTCGATCGGTTCTAGAGCTCGCACTTCGAATCGACATTGTCGCGTGCAACGCGTACGGCGTCGGAGGTGGCCAGCTCGACACTTGTAAAGGTCTGCATCTCAGCAATAGGCCCGGACAGACTTTCTCGATGACGATATAAATCGCGTAACGCCTGACTCATTCCGTTTCCTTTTTGCTTCAAAGTCAGGTCGACGATCGCTTGATAGCACAGGTTTGACGTCCCGCTCTGACGAATCGCTTCAAGTCGAGCCACAAGATTCTTCTCGGCCTCGCTCGCGAACTTTTTTTCTGACAGCAACTGCTTGGGAGTCAGTCCGAGATTGACGAGATCGCGACCAGTAAACAGCTTGGAGGCGACAGTTATGCCGTGGACACGTCCTACGTCCGCCGCAAAAGACTCGACGTAAAGAATGTCATCGCGTGTAACTCCAGCTTGCGCTGTCGCCGTTGTAACCGTCGTCAGAAATAAGAGCGCGCTTAAAACTTTCATCTCGTTCTCCTGATTGAATGGTCGGACTTGCAATCTAATCGGTCCCCCAAAGGATGCGATAGTTGTGCCAGTTTCAAAGTGGGGCGTTGAAGGTCGACAATTCACGGTCAGGCTTAAGATTGGGTAGCCCAACTTGCGAAGATGCTTCGGTTTTATCATTTGGTGGTTTGCTAACGATGTATTCTGTTGGCAAGTATTCGATCGACAAAAAGCGACAAAGGGCGCGTATGTCGTCTCCTTTAGGGGCCTCATCGAGTTATCTGTATGTACTCTCTTTTCTGATCTCGATATTGAAGTTGCGAAAAGCGTTGAAGCGCGCTGGATGGCATGGGAGTTGGCAGATCGAACGCCGCGACGGCAATACTTTTGAAGCGCCGCAAGAGCGTGATGCCCGTCAGAAATCGAGCCGATTAGAGCCGAAAAAACAGTGACGATCGTCAGGCGGAGCGCGCCATCTCCTAGGCGAAAATCGATGAAGCGGTGAAACATATAGAAAATAGATGGATACTATCAAAACAATCTATTTTCCGTTTGTCTTGGATTGAGCCGATAATGATCTCAAGAAAAGGAGGTAGATTGTGCCAAACAGCCTAACCACCCAGACCACTTATCGGGATTTTGAATCTCGCGAGCATTTGACTAGCTACGTTGAGGAGTACGTGGAGCATGCTCTCAGGAAATTTCTTGATCGACAGGACGCGAGAGTTGAAGTGACTCTTGGTCGAGGTCGCCAGTTTGAAGTTGGCGTGACGCTCAAGCCAAATCACCAGGCTCCAGTCCATGTGTTGCGCGTGGCCGATGATCTGCATCAGGCCGTTCGTGCAGCGGTACATACAGTTGAAAAGATTTTGCGGCGCTCTCACGCCAAGCAGGTTGATCGTCGGCGTCGTGTCCGTCGGTCAGTAGACGTGGAATCAAACACGGACGAACTGCTCAAGCTGCGATGACAGCGCTTGAACCATCGATTTGGCTTCCTCGCTAGAGCTCGTCTTGCGAGATGAAAGATAGAGGCGATGGTTCCAGAGGGACTCTCTCGATGCCATGAGAGTCCCTCTTCTTATTTCACCGAGGACGTAAGCTTCGGGTAAAAAACCAATACCAAGTCCATCGACACAAGCGCGAACAATGGCGCCCATCACGTTGCTTTCAAAGGCGACGTTCTTTCGAATTCGCTTCTTTGTGAGAAAGCCGTCGATTTCCCATCGGATGCGCATTTCACCTGTCGGTAAGACCAGGCCAACGTCGTCATCCTTGAGCAGGTGACGGATGAGTTTTCCCTTCTGTGCGCGGGCGATGGCTTTGACGGGGAGCTTGGCTTCAAGCTGAGTGCGCGCGGTGTTTGAGTGAATCGGCTGCGACGAAAGCACGGCATCCAGTTCGCCGAGCTCGAGTTTGGCGATGAGCTTTTCGTGAGGATGGGAGGCCAGAGTGACGACGGGGCGTTGGCCGTTTTTTCGAACGCCCGTTGAGATCGCATGTGCCAGAATGTCGGTGACAAAGGGTCGTTCGATATCTTGGGACACGCCGACGGCGAAAGTGGATTTGCCCTGGTGTTCGCGGCGATGCAAGAAGCCGTCGAGTTCGCCTGCGATATCAAACATTCGACGGCAATAGTGTGAGACCTGCTGTCCGAGTGGGGTGAGATGTAGGCTTCGGCCGGATCTCTCAAAGAGGGGCTTTCCCATCTGCCCCTCGAGGGTTTTGAGCTGCATGCTCAGACTGCTCTGGCTGGTGTTGAGTTCGCGAGCAGCTGCGGTCACGCTTCCGAGTTTAGAAACGACATGAAAATAGTAGAGATGGTTGAAGTTTCGCATTTCTCGATCAAACCTGACTTACGACACCCTGTGTATGTCTTTTTCAACTTGGAGTCGCCAGGATGGAACCGTGACACTCAAAGAGCTCTTCCTGCCTTTTCAGAGCGGCGCAGCGCAGATCGCATTCGCTGGTCCCGCTGATACGAGTTTGTGGACCCGTGAGGTCGGCGGGATCGTTTTTGATTCTCGGCGACTGAAAGAAGACAGCGTGTTCGTTGCGGTTCGCGGCGGTCGTGTTGATGGTCACGACTTTTTGAAGGAGGCGGTTCGCGAGGGTGCTATCGCACTTGTTGTCGAGAGCGCTGAGAAGATTCCTCACGGTTTTAGTGGTGTCGTGTTGACCGTACCGTCGACGCGGACGGCGCTCAGTT
>JAEUWE010000121.1 GCA_016791465.1 Pseudobdellovibrionaceae bacterium | reverse complement strand
TTGGGTTGAGTGAGGTGTTCCACTCAGGACCTTCCTGCGCCGAGACGGACTGTGATGTGATCGGGCCAGTCGCCTTGGCGTTTTTTACCGCGTTGACTGTTGCTGGCGCTGTCGGAAAGACGATGCGAACTTTTCCAGTCTCATCTTTCTTTGAACATGCAGTGATGCCTACGGTTGTAAGCAACAAGACGGTGGTCGCGAGGACTCTCGCGGTATCGAAAGACGAGCAACGTACCATGCTCTTCTTATCGGACTTTGGGGTAGATTATTGAGTGCGGTGTCTCGCTCTGAGACGGGCCGACGCAGAGCGAAGCGGAAAGGTACATTGTACCTTTTTGTGTTAGTTGATCGAGCAGATGGCCGCGTCGTCGGAGATGTTGACGAGACCGTTGCCGCCGGCTGTGCCTGCGCCGTTTGGTGTTCCCCCGTTGGCGTAGGTATTGAGAACGGATGACCAGCCAGCAGGGCAGCGTTTAATGTCGACGACTCCGCCACCACCACCACCGGCTCCGCCGGTTGCGCCGTTACCGCCGTTAGCTTGAACTGTGATCTGACCAACAGTTGTCGACTTTGTGTAGAGTCCAACCGTACCTCCGGCGCCGCTACCACCGCCAGAAGGACCGCTGCCACCAGTGAGTCCGTCGGCCTTGATGTGGAGATTGCCCGAACCGGAAATTGTTTTTGCGAACAAGAGCACGATACCGCCGCCGTTTCCGCCGGAGGGGTACGCGCCTCCTCCGCCACCACCGAAGTAGGACTTCTTTTCTGTGAATGGTGTGCAGATTCCACTGCAGTGAGATACGACAGCGCCGCCGCTTCCCGAGTTTGCCGATCCATCGCCGCCTGTTCCGGCGTTGGATCCGCTACCGCCCGAGATTGATGACGTGTTGCCGCCGCCACCGCCATTGTAATTTGAGAAATATCCTGGGACACCGCTGCTGCCGAGGCCGCCCCCTTGGTTCGCAGGAGCGCCGGCTCCTCCGCCCGCGAAACCCGCACCGTTTGCGGAGAGATACAAGTCGCCGTCGATGGTGACTATATCAGCGCGAATGGCCATTATTCCGCCGGTACCAGATGTGTAGTTGAACGGGCTTGGCGAGATTTGGAGACTCATTCCGGACGGAACATCGATTTGTTCGAAGCTCGAGACGCGGGTGATGATGATCGTGCAATAGTCGTTGGTGTTTGGTGCAGTCAGGAGGTTCGCTGTGCGAATCGTCGAGGGAGACGATGAGATAGCGGACTCGAGAAGCAGCTGGCTGCTGTTCGGAAGGCTAACGACTTTACTTGTGCCGAAGCGTCCCAAGAAAAGACTGCCTCCGCATGCGCCAAGTGTTGGATCGTCTGGCGCTCCAAGGGACGAGGTGCCGCCGGCGACATACCACAGGACTTCGTCACCGGGTTCGAACTCTGTCGTGCTGACGGCAGAACTCAGCGAGACGAGCTTTCCAGCGTCGATACCGGTGGTTGCAATCCCAGTGATGCGCCGAGTGGAATTGAACATTTTAGTGGAAGTGAGCTGACCTACGCCGGAGATGTGGTTGATGCCACTGACTCCGAGGTTATCCATGCCGCCGTCTAGGTAAGCGAATGAAGTTGCGGCAATGATCTTTCCATCGCGCTTGTCACCAAATGGATTCTGCTGCCCGCCCCCTGTGGGATTTATGAAATTGCAATTCTGAACTTTCTTTCCGGTGTCGAGTGCGGCGTTGATGGTGAGTGTGCTCTGGCCTGACGGAATATTCGAACGTTGCGCGGCGATCAAGAATGGCTCAGAGAGGTTCGCTCCATCGGGTTCGGAGTTGGTGAAGTTGGAACACGCGGCTGCGGTTGCGGACTTCAAGCCGATCACATAGATCGTGCGGTCTCCGGCGGGAGTATCAACAAAGATTTCTTCGCCCGCTTTGAGAAAGCCGACGTGAGGACCGAAAGAGATGGTGGTTCCGTTGCTGATTGAGCATGAGTTGGCGCCGAGTTCGCCTCCTCCGACAAAAACCGCGAAGCAGTTAATGTCGCTGCCAACAGTGGGATTGATGGTTGAGTTCCAGCTGGTGCCGTTGGCTGATTGAGCGGATACCGATTGAAGTGCGAAACTGCCATTTGATTTTGACGTTGCCGGCGCTGTCGGCATCACGATGCGCATGCGGCCGACATCATCTTTTTTTGAGCAGGCTGTGCTCAAAACCAAAAACGATGAAATGGCGGTTAGCGCGACAGTGGCACGACGAATATGGTCCATACCTTCTTATCGGCTCGATGGGACCTGGACCTTAGCTCTGACTCGTTTTGAAGCAGGATGCGGTTTACCAGCCCCGGAGCCCAGAACGATACATCTCCAAGATATCTTCGATGTACTTATCCCAGTTATGAAAACGCTCAAGGTAGTAGGTGCCATTTGAGACAAGCGAGTTGCGAAGGCCGACGTCCTCGCGAAGATTCTGCATGATGCTTCGAAAGGCCATCGTGTCTTCGGGCTCAAAGAGAATTGCGGCTTGTGCTCCAGCGATCTCTTGATGTGCCGGGATTTGCGCAAGCACGCATGGCACACCAGCGGCGAGAGCCTCAAGAACGCCATTGGCGTGCCCCTCGTGCCTCGATGTGCAAACGAAGACGTCAAGCGATTGCAGCCAGCCGACAAGATCGGAGGGAGAAGTGACGGCCTCGAAATCCTCGGGGACATGTCCATACTTTGCGAGATGCTCTTTGTTCAGACCAGATGAGGACCAATGAGCGATGTCGCCTGTCTCGTTCGCGAGTTTCAGTAGAAGATCGGGTCCGTTGGCTGAGCCAGAGCGAGCGATACCACCGATTCTGAGTTTGGTGCCGCCGAAAGAGGCTTTCTTCTTTCTCGGAAAAGCCTTGATGTTGATGGCCTTCTCGATGATGAGCGGTGCTTGGCCTTCCAACATGACACCCGCCGCTAGCGCCTGCTCATACTCTGAATTGGTTGAGAAAGTTCCGACAAATTTTGCTCGGGCGAGTATGCGCTCGGCGATCGAATAGATCTTGCCGACGACACCGTCACGCTTTGCGAGTCCGTGAAAGGTGTGGATCACGGGAATGCCAGTTTTTATACCCAGCAGTCGCGAATAGAGGCCGCCAATTCGACCATGTGAATGAATGATGTTGATGTCGAGATTTTTTACGGCACGGCTCAGGCGAAAAAAATCAGTGATCGAAAACTCATCGCGCGTAATGGAAATGAAATTGCTCGCACTTTTTCGAAACTCGTTGCCATGAGGTGGCTCGGAGGGCGCCGCCACCGCGACGCGTGCGCCAATTGGCTTTATGAGCTTCAGTATTTCGATGACCTGACGTGGTGCAAGACCCCAGTCACTGCGGCCAGTGATGAGGAGCAGATTGACGGGGCCTGGGAACCCAATCGGTGTGACTTCATTGGGCTCGAGGCCTTTTTTGCTCGAACCTTTACTAGCAGCATTGTCGTGGCTCATTGAAATGGGCCCAGTTTGAATAGGGCGCTGGCCCCGGGGAGACTCGGTCATGTCCACATTGTCCAAAGTGGATGGGGGTTTGTCAGGTTGTGGACGTGTGTCCTCGACCACGCGGGCCACGGGCTCGACTTTAGGCTATTCGGCCGTTAAGAATGGGTTATGCGTCGATATCTTGTGACCGGAGCCGCCGGATTTATTGGAAGCACTTTTATTGAACAACTTCTCGCTGGTTCTGAAGCGCGTGTCGTCGTGCTCGATGCGATGACCTATGCCGGTCATCAAGCCAACTTGGACCAAGCCACTGATCGGGCCCGGCATGAAGGGCGATTGAAGCGCCACTATGAGTTTGTTCAGGGCAGCATCTGCGATCGCTCGCTTCTTGCGGCACTGTTTGAGCGCGAGAAGTTTGATGTCGTGGTGAACTTTGCCGCTGAAAGCCACGTCGATCGTTCGATTGAGTCGGCGGGCGTTTTTGTTGAGACGAATGTGTTGGGTGTGTTCAACCTCCTCGATGCGTCGCTGCGCTCTTGGAGCGATCGTACGCCAGAAGAAAAAAGTGAGTTTCGATTTATTCAAGTTTCAACCGACGAAGTCTTCGGTCAACTTGGCGAAACCGGTGCATTCACAGAACTCACGCCGTATGCGCCGTCGTCCCCGTATTCGGCTTCAAAAGCGAGTGGCGACCATTTGGCGCGGGCTTGGAATCACACCTTTCAGCTTCCCGTGATCGTCACCAATTGCTCAAATAACTATGGGCCGCGCCAGTTTCCGGAGAAATTGATTCCACACATGATCAATTGCGCGTTGAGCGGTCGTCCGCTCCCTGTCTATGGAACCGGTCACAACGTACGCGATTGGATTCATGTCAGTGATCATTGTCGTGGAATTATGCTTGCGATCGAAAAGGGACTTCCGGGCGAATCATACTGCTTTGGCGGTCGCAGTGAGCGACGTAATCTCAATGTTGTTGAAGCGATTTGCGATGAGCTTGATCGCGTTCGACCGCGCGCCGATGGAAAGTCCTATCGCGAACAGATCACGTTTGTTGAGGATCGGAAAGGTCACGATTGGCGCTACGCAATCGACGATGCGAAGGCTGAGCGTGAATTGGGCTTTAAACGTGAGTTCACTTCTTTTGAAGAGGGCTTGAGGGCCACGGTTGGGTGGTACCTGGACAATCAGGATTGGATGAAAACAGTGATGGGGAGGAAGGCGTGAAAGGAATTGTACTGGCCGGAGGAAGCGGCACGCGACTTTACCCATGCACGAGTGCTGTTTCAAAACAGCTCCTTCCCGTTTACGATAAACCGGCGATTTACTATCCCATTTCGGTTTTGATGCTGGCTGGAATTCGCGAGATTCTGATCATCTCGACTCCTCGCGATTTGCCGATGATTCGTTCGCTGATGGGCTCTGGTGAGCGCCTTGGCGTTCGCTTTGAGTACGCCGAGCAAGAAAAACCCGCAGGAATCGCGCAGGCCTTTACCATCGGTGAGAAATTCATCGGCTCCGATTCGGTTTGTTTGATCTTGGGCGACAATATTTTCTATGGCGAAGGCTTAACGAAAATGTTGGAAGAGGCAGCAGGCTTGACGAAAGGCGCACAGGTTTTTGCATATCATGTGAATGACCCCGAGCGATACGGTGTCGTTGAATTTGATAAAGGCTATCGCGCGCTTTCGATTGAAGAGAAGCCGAAGGCACCGCGATCGAACTGGGCTGTGACCGGGCTTTATTTTTACGACA
>JAEUWE010000110.1 GCA_016791465.1 Pseudobdellovibrionaceae bacterium | reverse complement strand
GCATCGGGGTCGTCTCAATATCCTCGCGAACTTCATGAATAAAGCCGTCGATTTGATTTTTTCAGAATTCGACGGGCATCGCGACGAGAACAATTCGAAGTTTGATGGCGATGTGAAGTATCACATGGGCTACTCGGTCGATAAGGTTTCTCCGGTCTCGGGCAAAACGGTCCATGCGTCGCTCGCATTTAATCCATCGCACCTTGAGGCGGTGAATCCAGTGGTCTGCGGAATGGTGCGTGCAAAACAGCGACGCCGTCGGGACACAAGCGAGAGAAAAAAGGTTGTTCCAGTTTTGATTCACGGTGATGCGGCGTTTGCCGGTCAGGGTGTGGTGGCTGAAACGCTACAGATGTCGGGGCTTCAAGCCTACACAGTTGGCGGAACAGTTCACGTTGTGGTTGATAACCAGGTTGGATTTACCACGTCGCCTGAGTTCGCGCGTTCGTCGCCGTATTCGTCCGATATCGCAAAGATGTTGCAGACGCCGGTGATTCTAGTGAATGGCGATGATGTCGAGGCATGTACTCGAGCGATGTCGATTGCGATTCGATTCCGCCAGGAGTTTAAGCGCGATATTGTGGTCAATGTGATCTGCTATCGCCGCTTTGGTCACAACGAAGGTGATGAGCCAGCATTCACGCAGCCGCTTCTCTACGATAAAATTAAAAAACATCCGACGGCTTACGATGTTTACGCACAAAAGCTGGTAAAAGAGGGTGTCATCACGGACGATGAGCCCGAAAAGATCTTTAAAGAGCGAATTGAAAAGCTGCAGGTGACTCTTGAGAACGCGCGGAAAAATCCGCCGCCGATGAAACCACTTGTTTTTGAAGGCTACTGGAAAGGTCTTCGCAGTTCAAAGCCAGAAGACTTCACAAAAGAGACGAACACGAAAGTGACAAAGAAGTCGCTTTCGGATGTTGCGTCGATTTTGACCACGGTGCCAGATGGCTTCACGCCACATGCAAAAGTTTTGAAGCTCCTCGAAGGCCGTCGAGCGATGATGACGGGCGAAGGTGCTGTCGATTGGGGAATGGCCGAGCTGATGGCGTACGGCACGTTGCTTGGCGAGGGGACTCCTGTTCGGATTTCGGGTCAGGACGCCATTCGCGGGACGTTCACACACCGTCATGCAGCTTGGTACGATGTGAAGACGGGCGAGAAGTACACGCCACTTCGCACGATTGATCCAGATGAAGTGGAGTTCTGTGTCTATGACTCATTTCTCTCTGAGTTTGCCGTCATGGGTTTTGAGTACGGCAATTCGTCGTCGGACCCAACATTCCTGACTATTTGGGAAGCGCAGTTTGGCGATTTCGTGAACGGTGCGCAGATTATTATCGACCAGTTTATCTCGTCTGCTGAGCAAAAATGGCAGCGGATGTCGGGACTCGTTCTACTGCTTCCGCATGGTTATGAGGGGCAGGGGCCGGAGCACTCGAGCGCTCGTCTTGAGCGCTTCCTGCAGCTCTGTGCGCAGGACAATATGCAGGTTGTGAATATGACCACACCGGCACAGATTTTCCATGCTCTTCGTCGTCAAGTGAAGCGCGACTTTAGAAAGCCACTGATTGTGATGTCGCCGAAATCGCTTCTTCGTCATCCGAAGGTGATTTCGAAGATCACGGACTTTACGGAAGGCAGCTTCCAGGAGGTCATCGGTGACGCCGCTGCGGACGCGAAGAAGGTTGAGCGTATCGTGCTCTGCTCTGGAAAGGTTTATTACGATCTCGAGGCCGCGCGCAGCGAGCTTGATAAAGCTCAAGCTGAAAAGATCGCGCTTGTTCGTGTTGAACAGCTTTACCCCTTTCCGAAGCATCGACTTGAACCGATCTTCAAGGCCTATAAGAACGCCAAAGAGATCGTCTGGTGCCAAGAGGAACCAAAGAATATGGGTTCATGGTTCTTTACTAAGCCGCGTCTCGACGAGCTTTTAGAAGAGATCGGCCTTGAGTGGCCGGTTCGATACGCAGGTCGCGACGAACGTGCAAGTCCTGCGACGGGCTCTGAGAAAGTGCACGTCTATGAACAAAAAGATCTTGTGGCGGCGGCCCTAACACTGAAATCGGCAAAGTCGGGAGCGACGGCCGGCGCGAAGAAGAAGGTGTGAGATGAAAGCAGATATTAAAGTTCCAGCAGTTGGTGAGTCGATTTCGGAAGCAACGATTGGTGAATGGGCAAAGAAGTCCGGCGAGTTCGTTAAGCGCGACGAGGTGATTCTGCTGCTGGAGACCGACAAAGCGAGTGTAGAGGTTGTTGCACCAAATGACGGTGTCTTGACGACGCTTGCAAAGGCGGGAGATGTTGTCAAAATCGGCGCGACGGTCGCTGTGATTGATACCGAGGGTGTTGCTACGGCAGGACTCACGCAGCCGGCAAAGAATGTTGAGGCACCGGTGGCATCCGCGAAAGCTCCGCCTGCGGCACCAGCTGCGCCTGCGGCGGAAATGGGTTTAAGCCCCGCTGTTCGTCGCGTCGTTGATGAGCACAAGCTCGATCCATCGAAAATCCAAGGAACTGGAAAAGACGGTCGTCTGACAAAAGCGGATGCCGAAGGTGCCATAGGTGCAAAAGGTGTTGGCGGCCTGGGTGCGAGTGTGAACGGTGGTTTTTCGGCTCCCGCTCCTCGTTCTGCACCAGTGGCGACAGGTGGCGAGCGTCGCGTACCAATGACGACAATTCGAAAGCGCATTGCTGAGCGTCTTGTACAGGCACAGCACACAGCTGCGATTTTAACGACGTTCAACGAAGTCGATATGTCGACGGTGATGGCGATTCGCGATCGCTACAAGGACAAGTTTAAAGAGAAGTACGGAACAGGCCTTGGTTTCATGGGCTTCTTCGTTAAGGCCTGTATTGAGGCGCTGAAGGAGATTCCGCAGGTCAACGGCTCGATCGATGGCACGGACATTATCTACAAAGACTTTTTTAATATCGGCGTTGCTGTTGGGACAGAGAAGGGTCTTATCGTTCCAGTGATTAAGAACGCCGATAAGCTTTCAATCGCTGAGATCGAACTTGCGATCAAAGCTTTTGCACTGAAGGCTCGCGACGGAAAAATCACGGTTGATGATCTCTCGGGTGGAACGTTTACGATTTCAAATGGCGGTGTTTACGGCTCGCTCATGTCGACACCGATTTTGAATGCTCCACAATCGGGAATCCTCGGTATGCACAAGATCGAAGATCGTCCGGTTGTGATACAAAACGGTTCGACAAAAGAGATCGCGATTCGTCCGATGATGTATCTGGCGATGAGCTATGATCATCGCATGATTGACGGTAAAGAGGCCGTGACCTTCCTTGTTCGCGTTAAAGAGAACATCGAAGATCCGACTCGCATCATGCTTGAGCTTTAATTTTATTCGGTTGTTTTGAGAGAGGCAGACATCGTGTCGACATTTGATCTGGTTATTATTGGTGGTGGTCCGGCGGGGTACACAGGAGCAATTCGCGCAAGTCAGCTTGGCTTGAAAGTCGCTGTTGTCGAAAAACGCGGTACACTCGGCGGGACCTGCCTCAATGTCGGCTGTATTCCGTCAAAAGCTTTGCTTGAGTCGAGTGAGCACTACGCGATGGCTGCTCATGGTGACTTTGCCCAGCATGGCGTGAAGATGGCGAAGGTGGAGCTTGATCTCAAAGCCATGATGGATCGTCGAGTAAAGATCGTAAAGGGTCTGACCGACGGTATTCAGTTTCTCATGAAGAAAAACAAGGTCACCGTCTTTGATGGCATGGGTGCCCTCAAAGGTAAATCGGGTGATGGCTTTGCTGTTTCCGTTAAACTCAAGGATGGAAAAACCGAGGAGCTTGTCGGCAAGAAGATCATGCTGGCAACAGGCTCTGTTCCAAGCGAGCTGCCGTTTGCGAAGTTCGACGGGAAAAAGGTGATTTCCTCGACTGAAGCTTTGGAGCTTGATCAAGTTCCAAAAAAACTTTTGGTCATCGGTGGGGGCGTTATCGGTCTTGAGCTTGGATCCGTGTGGCAGCGACTGGGATCCGAGGTCACGGTCATTGAGTATGCGCCGATGATTTGTGGAGCAACGGATCAGGGTATTGCCAAACAGCTCCTCAAGATTCTTGAAAAGCAGGGCATGAAGTTCTCGCTTTCAACTAAGGTTTCTGCAGTTGAGGCATCGAGCTCCGGCGTGACGGTGAAAGCCGAAGCCGCTGATGGGGCGAAAGTTGAATTCAAAGGCGACCTCGTTTTGGTTGCGGCGGGCCGCAGGCCCTATAGCGAAGGGCTCGGGCTTGAGACTGTGGGTCTTAAGGTCGACAACCGTGGCGTGATGCCAATCGATGATCACTTCCAAACCGCAGTTCCCGGAATCTATGCGGTTGGTGATTTGGTTCGTGGTCCGATGCTGGCGCATAAGGCTGAAGAAGAAGGCGTTGCTGTTGCTGAGATTCTTGCTGGAAAGCCAGGGCACGTGAACTACGAAACGGTTCCAAGTGTGATCTACACGTGGCCAGAAGTGGCGAGCGTTGGCGCAACCGAAGAGCAATTAAAGACGCAGGGCAAAGCCTATAAAGTGGGAGCATTTCCATTTATTGCCAATGGTCGCGCCAGGGCGCTCGGGGCGACAGATGGTCAGGTGAAAATCCTGGCTGATGAAAAGACGGATCGCGTCCTTGGAGTTCACATTATTGGACCAAGAGCGTCTGAGATCATTTCAGAGGCAGTCGTGGCGATGGAGTTTTCGGCAAGCAGCGAGGATATCGCAAGAAGCTTCCATGGACATCCAACGCTTTCTGAGGTGATTCGCGAGGCCGCTTTGGCTGTCGATAAACGAGCTCGTCAGGGCTAGTTGGTCAGTCTGGGTGTCAAAATAAAAAAAGCCTTCGGTGAATTCCGAAGGCTTTTTGCTTTGGTGAGTTGTTCCGCTTAGTGGAGAGTGACGTGCTTATGTGAGCCGTCGCCTCGAACAAAAAACTGATCGCGTCCTTCGATGTGTTTTAAGATCGAATCCATCTTCCATTTGACCGTGAGGTCAACGCCGGGAACTGGGTTCTCATAGGTACCAGTGTTGAGCGTCGTGCCGACGGCAAGCTCGCTTCCGAGTTTAAAGCCCCACATCACTTCAACAGCAGTCGGAATAATGGTGGCGTTCGCAAGGAATTGGCCTTTTCCTTTCACGCTTCCGCCGTAGTTGTAGGCGACCGTGTAGGTTTGCGAGATCACCGTCATGCCGTAGAGGTTTTTTGCGGTGATGGTGTAGCTCTTAGCAAATGGGCCCTGCCATGATTCCATGTCAGTCCACTGAAGGCCTGCCGGCAATACCGAAACCGTCTGAGTCTGAACGTTGGCAACGGGAACGTTGGCTTCGATGAGTTTCCAGAGCTTGGCGCCAAGGGTGACCCAAGTTTTGATGTCGCCAAGATCTTCGATGTTGAGTCCGCTGATTGTGTCTGCAATTCCCGTGTTGTTAACAGGCGGAAGCTCGATGTTGATACCGTTGGCTGTGAGCTCACGACGAGTGAGAGCGGTTTCTGATTCGTTGACCGTCACTTCATCGATCGCAAATTGCTTTTCGAGCTCTTGGTCAGTGATGAGGCCAGAGGCGCGGAGGTTTTCGAGGGCCTCGAGAAACTCAGCATCGGCACGCGTGGTGAAGTGTTTTGTTTGTAGGTCAGCAGTGGTTGCTGCATTGGCGGCGTTATTTGAAACAACCAATCCCAATACGAATGCGACTAATCCCAAATTCAGCGCACGGTACATTCATCCCCCTTTTGGACAGAGAGCGACGGCTCTCGTTCTTTGGGCAATGAACTCTGAACAGGGTTTTGAAGCAATAGCAGGGGTTGAAGTTGAAAAAAGCACTCGGCCGAGAGGCTAGGGCGCGGTGAGTCAAATTGTAATGCTAGCCCTAGGGGGCCTTGGCGGGCTCGCGTGAACCCTGTGCTTTCTTCTGCTGAGCCTGCTTGTCGACGAGGCGCTCATCTTCGGTTTCTTGCTCGATGGCCATCGAGCGGCGCTTGTCGCCTTCGGTTTGAATTGAAACCAAGGCGGGCTCGAAGAACCGACGGTCGACGCGGTACTGCTTTCCGCGGAAGGTGAGTTCGCCTGTTGAGCAAAAGGTGATTGCGTCATCGGGGCGACCTTTGGGCACCACTTTGATTCGGGCCGTGTCGATGTCGGCGTGACTTCGGATGGGCTTCATCGTTTTGAGCCGAGCGCGAAGCTCGTCGAGTTTCTTGTGGTCAGAGCAGAAGACAAATTCGGCATGGTCTTCGATTGGAACGGGCGGAGTGAAGAACTGAGTTGCGGGGTCGATGTAGTAGACTTTGTACTGAGGGCATTTGACCGTCTCGCCAGCAGCTGGCGGTGGAGGGGCCGTCTCTGCTTCTTGCGCATTGGCCAGCGGGCTGGTCATGAGAGCGGTGTTGATCGTCAAGAGAAGGACTGCACTTTTAAAGAAGGCGACGTGGAGTCTATTCATAGAATAAGTTTAACTCGGAATAGTGCCATAAAAAAGAGGAGCGACTCGCGCTCCTCTTTTATGCTTATCCATCTAGACTGAAGTCTTGGATTATTTCGCGGCTGGGTTTTTCGCCCAGCTATTGCACCAGCCCTTGGCGGCAACATGCTTGCCGGCGAAAAGCGGGCAGGTGCCTTCTGCGTCTGTCGTGACTTTTCCACCGTTGAAAAGGATGCAGTTGCTGCACGACTGGCCGGCAGCATACTTTGGCCATTTCTTTTTATCGACTTTTGAAGCATCCGCGACGTATCCGAGAGTGGTGACATTCGGATCGTTTGGACCAACCAGAGGGAGCTTTCCAGCCTGAGCAAGGGCAGTCGCGGGACGGAACGAGAGGGTTCCGAAGGCGGCAGCGCCAACGAGAGAAAGAGATGAGAATTTCAAGAAGTCACGACGTGATGTACTCATAGTAGACCTACCTGTTTTTCAACTCGCGTTAAGCCGCGAGTTCGAAGTGTGTTCACCCCGCTACTATCAACTGGTTTTCAATTGCTGTCACGTAGAAGGTCATGGGGCGCGAGTCGGACTCGACGATGAGATTGGAATTGACCAAGGTCTCAGCCGCTGTTGCTATTGGGGCTGTGGGCGCATTCTTTTTTGTTTCTCTGACGACGCTTTTGACGATTGTGAATCCGCTTGGGGCATTAGGTCCCTTTCTTGCCATGACGCACAATGAATCTCCGGAGCGGAGGACGCGGACCGCACTTCGCGCAGCCCTTGTTTCAAGTGGGATTCTTGTCGGTTGTGCGAGCCTTGGTGCTTTTATTTTTAAGTTTTATGGGATCACACTTCCAGCGCTCAAGGTGGCCGGTGGCGTGCTCCTGTTTTTTGTGGCTCTGGATATGATCAATGCCAGGACGTCACGCAGTCGATCGACCAAGGATGAGGAGCATGAGGGAGCGGCAAAAGAAGATGTCGCGGTGTTTCCGATTGCGATGCCGCTGCTTTCGGGGCCTGGTGCAATTGTTTCCGTATTTATGTTGGCCGATCAGTCCGATGGAATGCTTAAAAACATTGCGCTGTATGGAGCGATTGGGATTGTCGGTGTTGCATCGTATTGGACTCTGAAAGAGGCCCCGCGAATCACCGATCGCATTGGGCACATCGGGATGAATATAGTAGCGCGTCTCATGGGCCTTGTGTTGGCGACAATGGCTTTTCAGTTTATTATCGA
>JAEUWE010000108.1 GCA_016791465.1 Pseudobdellovibrionaceae bacterium | reverse complement strand
AGCCGAGAATCGTTTCGAATTCAAATGCGTTTGCTTCAAAATATGGGACATTCTGAAGCTTTCTTTAATAGACTCCGCCAGATCCGCAGTGACGAAAGCTTTCGGCTTACAGAGTCCGGCACAAACTCACTGATTCAGATTGTGAGCAACGCTCTCGGCCAGAAAGCCCAGGTCATCATTCTTCAGTACCCGACAGACCACGCCCAATCGATTAAGAAGGTCCTGTTACAGTTCGATAACAAGATTTCCGTGATCGATACTCGACTTTGGCTACTCGAAAATACCACATCAACTCAACTGATCAATTTGATAGATAACGATATCGACCATGTGACCAAAGATGCGGCCCGTATTCTGGGTGAGAAGCTTGCCGATTTTGTCCTCTCGAGCGGCGAGTAACTGAATATGCTGTGATCCTTGTGCGCGGTTGCACAATCCCGATAAGATAGCAGCAGACCATTGGAGTCCAGAATATGATGTCACCCAAATTACAACTCGAGATCACCGCTCTCACCGCTCAAACCGACGGTCCTTTCTATTTTTATTCGCTGTCGAGGATTCAACAGACCTGGCAACGACTTCGCGAAAGCCTTCCAACGGATCTCGAAATCTTCTACTCCGCGAAGGCCAACTCGCATCCCGGGATTCTAAAAACTCTACGCGCCTTCGGCGCCTCCGTCGACATCGCATCCATCGGCGAACTGAATGCGGCACGGAGCGCAGGATTTACGGCTGAGCAAATCGAGTTCACTGGGCCCGGAAAGACCCCAAGCGAACTCCAAGCTGCAATCGAACTTGGTATCGATACGCTTGTCGTTGAGTCTCTTCAAGAGCTCGAGCTGATTGAATCAATTGCCTCAAGCCTGGGAAAGCAGGTTGATGTTTCGCTTCGAATTCATCCCGCTCACTTCGTCACAAATTCCGGCCGCGTTCTTGAGGGCGAGTCCTCACAGTTCGGCATCGACGAAGACCAGCTACCGGCAGCCGTGGCGATTCACAAATCATGTCCGCACGTTCGAATTCGAGGAACTCACACCCACAGCCAGTCCAACCTGCTTTCGGCTGACGATGTGAATCAGAACTTCACCTTCGCCATCGAGGCGGCGCTTCGTCTGCAAAAGTTGCTCGGCGTAAAACTTGAAACTGTAAATCTCGGCGGAGGCTTCGGCATTCCCTATATTGAAGGACGCGCGCCACTCGACCTTCACGCTGTCGGCGAAAAATTCAAAGCTCTGAGAGAACGAGACGATGTGCGCCTCGAGCTTGGCTCTGCCAGATTCAGAATTGAACTCGGTCGCTACCTCGTTGGTGAATCGGGATTCTTTGTGACAAAAGTCCTCTACACCAAGGAATCGCAAGGCAAACACTATGCGATTCTCAACGGTGGGTTTACTCAATGCCAACTCGCCTGCGGCGCTGGCCAAGTGATTCGTCGAAACTTCCAAATCTCCGTCATTCAAAAGACTGTCAACACTGGTAAACGGCGCACTCATCTGGCGGGGCCAAGCTGCTACAGCCAAGACATCGTCGCCAGCGATGTCGAACTGCCGACTCTCTCGCCTGGGGATTTGGTCTGCGTTCACAACGTCGGTGCCTACGGCTATTCCTTTAGCCCCGTTGGCTTTCTGCGCCAGGCTCCCGCGACAGAATACCTGGCTTAAATCCGGCAAACTCTACACGCGGAAGTAACGCGCCGACGGGTGATGGAAATAAAATCCACTCACGCTCGCCGCTGGATTCATCATGTGGCTTTCGGTGAGCGAAATACCGATGCGCTCTTTGACCTGCATGAGATTCCAAATTTTGGCTTTATGTGCATGAGAGGGACATGCCGGATATCCCGGTGCCGGGCGAATACCTCGGTACCTCTCCGCCCGC
The DNA here is from genome assembly GCA_016791465.1 of Pseudobdellovibrionaceae bacterium. Taxonomy (GTDB): domain Bacteria; phylum Bdellovibrionota; class Bdellovibrionia; order Bdellovibrionales; family JAMPXM01. The sequence goes on along the minus strand of JAEUWE010000108.1, from coordinate 4,735 downwards.
AGATCGGCCTCACTCAAATTCTCATTGAGTCCATAGCCAAACCAATCCCGCGTTCGCTTATGTGCCCACTCCGCCGCCGCCTCGGCAATTCGATCGGCAACGGCTTTCAATAAAATAGAATTGTAATCATCGTGCTGTCTTAAGAAATTCTGCGAGAACCGCTCGACGTCGTGCCCGGCGGTGACCGCAAAGAAGCCGATATGATCATTTCGTCCAGCCGCCTGAGGCGCGATAAAATCCGCAAGCGAGAATCGTGTCGTCGACTGTCCGTCAGCCTCCGTGTCGATGGCATGCCGCTGACGCTCAAACTCGATCGTCTCAAGAACTTGACCTTCGCGATCACAAATAGAAACCCGTTCGCCGCCATCGGAATAGGCAGGGAAAAACCCGACGAGCGCACGCGGCTTAAGCCAATTCTCTTTGATGATCCGCTCAAGCAATTTCTGCGCATCGGCGTAGAGACTCCGTGCCTGCTCACCATACTTCGGATGTTCGAGAATGGCTGGGTATAGACCTTTCAGCTCCCACGCCCAGAACAGCGGACTCCAATCGATGTAAGGCACAAGTTCAGAAACAGTCACCGCCCAGTCAAAAACTCCACTCTTGCTCGGCATCGGAATGTCGACCGTCGACCAATCACATTTGAACTTTCGTGCGCGCGCCTCTTCGATCGAAAGCAATACTCGCGTGCGTTCTTTGGCCAGATACTCGTCACGAGTTTCGCTGTAACGCTTCTTCAGCGACGCGACCGCCTGCGCCCGAGCGACCTGATCGTCGCGATCAGAACCCAAAAGCCGCGAGCACGTCTCAACCACTCGCGACGCATCAATCACGTGCTCGACAGCACCTGAATAGCATGGATCAAGCTTCACAGCCGTGTGTAGACCCGATGTGGTCGCGCCACCAACAAGCACCGGAAGCTTCAACCCTTGGCGCTCAAGCTCTTGCAGATCGACCGCCATCTCATCAAGAGACGGGGTAATTAAACCACTCAGTCCCAGAATGTCCGCGCCATGCTCGCGCAGTGCCGCAATGATTTTGCTCGACGGAACCATCACGCCCAGATCAATCACCTTGTAGCCATTGCACTGAAGGATCACGGACACGATGTTCTTACCTATGTCGTGAACGTCACCTTTAACGGTGGCTATCACAAACACCGGCTCTTTACTTGAATTCGCCGTCGCGGTACCCGCCCTCAATGCGGCCTCTTTCTCTTTTAGAAAATAAGGCTCAAGAACAGCGACCGCTTTCTTCATCACCCGCGCGCTCTTCACAACCTGCGGCAGGAACATCTTGCCCTCGCCAAAGAGGTCGCCAACGACGCGCATTCCGTCCATCAAAGGCCCTTCAATCACGTGCAAAGGACGACCAAGCTCGCGCAGTGCCTCTTCGGTATCAGCCACAACGTGTGAGTCGATCCCCTTCACGAGCGCATGTGAAAGACGCGTGCGAAAATCGCCCTTCCGCCAATCCGCCTCTTCAGCGGCCGCTTTTGCTTTCGGTCCTGCCGCTTCGGCGGACGCCTTCATTTTCTCAGCAAGTGCGATCAACTCATCGGCCGCACCAGGATGCGAATTGAGAACAACGGCTTCGACCTTTTCACGCAATTCAGGCTCGATTTCGTCATAGACCTCGAGCATTCCGGCGTTGACGATTCCCATATCAAGCCCGGCATGAAGCGCGTGCCGTAGGAAGACCGAGTGCATGGCTTCACGAACAGGATTGTTACCTCGGAAACTAAATGAGAGATTCGAAATTCCGCCACTGACCAGCGCTCCCGGACACGCAAGCTTAATACCGGCCACCGCGTCGATAAACTCACGCGCGTACCCATCGTGCTCACTCATACCAGTCGCAACCGTCAACACGTTCGGATCAAAAACAATGTCACTTGGATCGTATCCAAGCTTCTTGGTCAGGAGATCATAGGCACGTTTGCAAATTCGAATTTTATCGGCGCAGCTCGCCGCCTGACCCTGCTCGTCAAAAGCCATCACGACAACAGATGCACCGTACTTCTGACAAAGCGCCGCCTGCCGCAGAAATTCCGCCTCGCCCTCTTTCAGCGAGATCGAATTGACGACCGATCGTCCTTGAAGATTCTTGAGTGCTTCCTCGATCACGCTCCACTTTGAAGAGTCGACCATCACCGGCACGCGAGCGATATCCGGTTCAGCCAAGGCCCGACGAAGAAACTTGCGCATCATAGCAATGCCATCGAGCATCGCTTCGTCAAAGTTGACGTCAATGATATGAGCTCCGTTTTCGATTTGGCTTCTGGCCACCGTCAACGACTCTTCAAGTTTTCCTTCTTTGATCAACTTTGCAAATTTAGGCGAACCGGTCACATTCGTGCGCTCGCCCACCATAATGAGGTTGCCACCAAACTGATCGCCCGCTTGATGAGGCACGATATTGAGCGCTTCAAGTCCCGATAGTCGCAGACGCTGGTCGCGGCCGACACGAGGTACACGCGGCGCTCGGCCCTTCATCGCTTTTGCAATCGCTGCAATATGGGGCGGTGTCGTGCCGCAACACCCACCAACAACGTTCAGCCAACCCGCATCAGCAAATTCACTCAATGTCGAAGCAAGACTCTCCGGAGTTTCATCATATCCAGTTGGAGAAAGCGGATTCGGAAGGCCCGCATTCGGATAGCAGCTCACATAGGCATCCGCGACCTTTGCCAACTCACTCATGAAAGGCCGCATTTCATCGGCCCCCAATGCGCAGTTGATACCAACACTGAGCGGACGTGAATGCCGAACACTGTTCCAAAAGGCGTCTACAGTTTGACCCGAAAGATTGCGGCCCGCTTTATCGGTGATCGTCACTGATATCATCAGCGGAATTTCGATTGCGCGCTCTTCTTCAACAGTTCGAATAGCAAACAATGCCGCCTTGGCATTAAGCGTATCGAAGACCGTCTCCGGCAAAAGAATATCGACGCCGCCATCAAGCAAGGCCTCGGCCTGTTCTTTGTATTGGCGAACCAACTCATCAAAGTCGATCGCTCTAAACCCTGGATCATTCACGTCTGGAGAAAGCGACGCCGTCCGGTTGGTTGGACCAAGCGCACCGGCAACATAGGCACGTCGACCTGTTTTCTGAAAAAGTTCATCGCACGCTTGTTTAGCGAGGCGGGCGGCCTCGCGATTGAGCTCCGGCACAATATGCTCAAGACCATACTCGCCCTGCGCAACGCGCGTGCCGTTGAACGTATTCGTTTCAATGATGTCGGCTCCAGCCGCAAGATAGTCGCGATGCACGGAAAGCACAGCTTCGGGCTGAGTCAAAACCAAGAGATCGTTATTGCCCTTCAAATCTCGGCCGTGATCGCGAAAACGCTCCCCTCGAAAATCAGATTCTTGAAACTTAAATCTCTGCAGCATGGTGCCCATCGCACCATCAAGAATAAGAATTCGCTCGGAGAACGCCTGCCGAAGTTCACGACCAATTGATTTCATGTCAGCTTCTTTACCACATCCACAACAGCATGCACGTCATTCAACACATAGTAATGGAGAGTCTTCACTCCTCTTTCAAGAAGCTCGCGACTCTGCCTTAACGTCCACTGTTTTCCAATCTCGTCCGTATGCTCGGGATTCTTTTGAACTTGGTCTACCAGTTCATCGGGGAGATCGATATAGAAGGCCCGCGGCAAGGTCTTGAGCTGATTCGCCGTTCGCAAAATTTTAAGCCCAGGAATGATTGGCACCGTGATACCAGCATCGCGACAGGCCTTCTCAAATTCAAAGAACTTTGCGTTATCGAAAAACATCTGGGTGATGATGTAGTCAGCGCCGGCATCGACCTTCTTTTTGAGATTGAGGACATCGGCCTTTAAACTCGGCGACTCAAAATGTTTCTCCGGATAGCCCGCGACACCAACGCAGAACTCAAGCGGGTCAGAATTGTCGATATCCTCTAAAAACTGACCTTTTCTCATTGCGCCGATCTGCGCCACAAGGTCAGCGGCGTACTGATTCTTCGTCCGCTCTTTCGGAATCACCTTCTCTACGCCATGCGTATCACCGCGAAGTGCGAGCACGTTGTGAATGCCGAGAAATGAAAGCTCAATCAACGCATCTTCCGTCTCTTCACGCGTGAAACCATGACAGAGAATGTGCGCAACCGTGTCGATTTTAAAACGATTCTGAATAATACCGCAGATCCCAAGAGTCCCCGGCCGCTTTCGAACCGTTCGTCGCTGAATCGTTCCATCATTCTTTTCTCGATAGTGAGTGACCGACGAGTGCGAGGTGACATCAATCCACGGCGGATTTAGACCGTGCAACTCTTCGACAACATCAATGATGTCCTTGGCCGACGATCCGCGCGGAGGGGGAACGATTTCAAAGCTAACCAGGGGGTCGCGAGCTTTCGCGATGTGCTCAATAACTTGCATCCCTTCTCTTAACCTAAGTCGGCTCGCTTTTAAAGCTCAAGTCGACACGCAAACTATCCTTCAGTGCAGTTGTCTGCTGAGGTTCAGCAGCTCATGATGAAGACTCGCGGAGGACCCGAATGGCTATCGCACTTCTACTTATGCCCGTTGTTCTTATCGTCGGAATCGCGCTATGGGGTATCGGTGTCTACAACGGCCTCGTTCGCCTTCGCAATCAGATGCAGAACGCGTTTGCGCAGATCGATGTTCAACTCAAACGCCGCTATGAGTTAATTCCCAATCTCGTCGAGACCGCGAAAGCCTATATGAAACACGAACGCGAAA
>JAEUWE010000106.1 GCA_016791465.1 Pseudobdellovibrionaceae bacterium | reverse complement strand
GTCTTTCATATCCGATCAAATTCCGAACGGCCTCGAATTAGCCAATATTGTTGATCCGTCGACCATCGCGTTTTGAAACAGGCGTCTCAATCCCACGGATCAGTTTTACTGAGTAGCCCCGATACTCGCCTGCTCGAATGAGAGCGATGAATTCTTCCCTCGTTAAAACTATTTTATTTAAAAGATCAAAGTAGGTTTCATTCCGGCCGGTCTTTGACTTTTCTAGAGCTATGATCGGCTTTGCAATCCGCTTGGGAACGATTTTTACGCCACTAAACTTTCGCGAATCCTTCGGATCGATGATGAGTTCGCCTCGCTTGAGGGCTTGATGAATGAGTTTGAGCAAAGTTTTCCGACCGCGGGTCCTCGTACCATATTTTCGTCCGACTCGATTATTCCAGAGGTCCATGTTCGTAGAACCAGGGCTGTTGGACTGCGAAACTTTGCCGAATAAGTCGAACTCGTTCAGTAGGCCGAAAAAGTTCGCAGTCTTTTCACCAAACTTCTGGGTGAAGACGCCACTGACGTACGCGTGTCGAAAAGCGTCTACATCATTGTCGTCAACTGCGGCGCCTACAATTTTAATCTTGCCGTTAGCTCCCCTCGGCAGTTTTCGAATATTCTGGTCAAAGTAGTCATAGGCCTCGATGCGGGCCTCTTCCATGAGGTCAGTGAACGGATCGATTTTCAAAATCCTCTCCCCGTAAAACCCGAACAAGAAGCCAGAGCATTCCCGCAGCAATTGCCAAGGAGAAAACGAAATGCGCGCCCCAATAGAACAGAAACACGACCGTCATTGACGGCAGCATCAGCGGCGCGACGAAATATCGAATGCGGCGGGGAATCCTCAGTGTCCCCAACCAAAGGCCGGAATGTCCGAGAACGGCCTTCTCCAAAGCTTTCAAAAATCCGCGAGGCAGAGGCAGGTAGAGATACATGTCGTACAACGATAGAAACACGATGAGGCATGACAGGCCGATAACGATACGAGCAATGTACCGTGGCTCGTACAGCCGTGGAAGTATCTGGAGTGTTGAAAACGTCGTCGTTTTTCTCATGGCGTTGAATCGTTCTGGGTGAGTGGATTCTTCGATGAACTCCGCTAGTATGTGCAAATTAATTTAATTGATGATTTCGGATAATCAAGAAAAGACGATGATCTGCTAGGGTGGCCTGGACGACATTTCTTGAAGAACCCAATGGGGCTTAAAGTATCCCACAGTGCAGGGCCTTGAGAATATTAAGGTTTTGCTGAGTGTGGTGAGCATGAAAAGTAATTCGTAGTTGACTCCGAATTACTTCAGTGTAAAATGGAATAGGCTCCGAATTACTTTATCAAAGGATAGTGGCTCTTGGGAACCAAAGGAAAACCGCTTCCGCCGAGGCTCTATATTCCCTCAATCGTGAAGGATCTTTCACGAAAGATGGTCTTTCTCGGCGGACCCCGCCAAGTGGGGAAGACAACTTTGGCTCAATCTTTAATCAAAGGTTACAAAGACGGGCATCCGGCTTATCTCAATTGGGATAACGCTCTTTCGAGACAGACTATCCTGAAGGGCGAGTGGCCCAAGGAGCAGGAACTCATTGTGTTCGATGAGGTTCATAAGCGAAAGGGTTGGCAGACCCTTGTTAAAGGGATTTGGGATACGTGGAGGAACACTCAAAAGTTTTTGATCACTGGATCGGCCCGCCTAGACATTTTTAGAAAGGGCGGGGACTCGATGATGGGGCGCTATCATTACTATCGAATTCACCCGTTCACGCTTCCAGAGTTAGGATTTAGTAAACAGAACCTTTCTCTGTTGTTTCAATTCGGTGGCTTTCCAGAGCCCCTTGTCGAGCAAGATCCGACAGAGCTTCGACGTTGGCATTTACAGCGAGTTTCCAAACTGGTCAGGGTTGATCTGCGGGATTTGGAAAATGTGAGTGACCTCGATAAGGTGGAGATCCTCGCAGACTTGCTTCACGAGCGTGTCGGTAGTCCCCTATCATATAAGTCTTTGGCTGAGGATCTGCAGAGTACTGATAAGACGGTTAAGAGATGGGTCCAGATTTTAGATTCGTTGTACTTTTGCTATCTGATCCCTCCGTTTGGATCGAGCAAGATCAAGGCGATCAAAAAGTCTCAAAAGCTTTACCTCTGGGATTGGTCGCAGATCGAAGATCCAGGCTTTCGATTTGAGAATATTGTCGCATCCCATCTCCTAAAGCTATGCGACTACTGGCAGGATGTATTGGGTCACCGGGCCGAGTTGAGATACATCCGCGATGATTCTGGCAAAGAATGTGACTTTGTCGTTATTAAAGATAAAAAACCCGTTTTCGCAGTGGAATGTAAGCTCTCTGAGACTGACGTCGCGCCGTCTCTATTACACTTTCGAGCTAAGCTTGGAATCCCCAAGTGGTATCAAGTTCACATGGGAGAAAAAACTCGGATGATCGCACCTGATTTTCTGATTCTGCCGTTTGAAGAATTTTGCAGAAAAGAAAAGCTGATTTGACGATTCAGCACATGCCCTCCGCGAAGATCAAAGGCCGAAATCGTTAGCGCGATGGCGATGGACTTCGCTGGGGTGGCGGATCGGGGAGCGGGCGAGTAAGGCGGTCGATCGTGGCCGTTCCGGCTTGATAGATGAGAGTTGCTTCAACGGCGAGGCGGCCGGCGATACCGACGTGATAGGCGATAACCTGATGAACGGGAGCTCGTTCTCCGGCGTAGGCGATGTTTCGGTCGGTGGCCCTCTGTAGACGATGCGATAGAGCTCTCGACTCGCCGGAGCCAATCTTGAGCTCATCGGCCAGTCGATCCATTTCTTGTACCGCCCTTGTTTGACCCCGCTCCTCGAGAGTCTTACGAGTTGACGCGAGAAAAAATTGAAAGTCCTGCCGCATCTCGGCTGCGCTTGGACTCTCTGGGAATTGAGTTGGTTTGGAATGCAGATTTAAATCATCCACAATGGGCTTTAGCACTTTACGAAATTCGCTCTGACCGATTGTCTCACGAATGCGCCATAGGGCGTTCGAATACAGAAGCGAGTTGTCATGGTAACTCCCGGCGTCGATATCAAGAATGGAGTTTCGGCTGACGGAGTTCTTTGCGCCGACGGCACGGACGTCTCCTGCTGCCTCTCGAGTGGCGATATTGCGAATAAACTTTGTTTCTCCGAGCGCAGTTAGTCCCATGACAGGTGAGTTCATCTGATCGGCCGCGAGAATATCGGCAAAGGCTTCTTGGATCGTTCTGTTCGTATTGACGTAAGACTCTGGTGAGTAGGTTGCGTGAAGGATCGTGTGGGTACGCTCGTGCACCAGAACACTAGAGTCTCGTGCAGCCTCTGGTCGCATGAGAATGGGCTTCATTGCGATTTGACTCTCTGGGAGACTCACGTCTCGCAGGTGTACTGTTGACATGATATCACCAGGTATCGCATGCGGCCCCTGCATGTTTGGAAACAAGGCCTTATCTTGGATCAGAACTCGCGTTGTTTCTGGGACACGGAAGCCGAGCGCTTGAGTATTGGCATCCGTGATTTTCAGGGTTTTGACCAGTTGACTGGCGACACCTGGGTCGGTCTTGATGTTTGAAAGCACGGTCACACCATTTTCTCTTGTGACAAGCTTGAGGGCACGGAATTGGTTGCCACCGAACATGCCACCAAGAGCCATATATTGGACGGCTTCTCCCATTTTTGCCGTAGGCTCGACAACATACTTATCCAGTATGTTCCGATCGCCACTTTTCGCCGTCTCGGTGTTTGGAGTGTCTTTGGCCGGTTTTGGTTTTGAACCGGCGCGTATTTCTGCGATATCGGTTTTTGCTATCGACACTTCGGCTTTGTTCCCATTTCGGAAAATTAAGGTATCGCCCTCTGCTCTAAGGAAAGTGAGATCTTCGACTCTCGTCGAATTCATGAAATGAACTTGAAAATGCTTGCCGGCTTTGAGGTCGTTTATGCTCAGCTGCGTGACTTTGGCGAGTTGAACCCCGACATGGCCTTTTCCCGCGACTTTAATTGCCTTGGCGAGAAGTGCTGTGCCTCCGATGCCGAGCGTGGCCGCGCCGGCCGCGTAACAGAGCATTTCGGACCGGGCAAAGCTGTTATAGCAGTCCCACTTGACGCCGACCTTTTCGAGCGCCTTCAGTCCGAGATTGGCGAGAGCCTCGAGAGGATCGGTGTTTCGTGGCATTGGCGCAGCGGCCTCAGTGCGAAGTTTTTCCAGGCGTTCGGATTCTTCGGCCCGCTCCCAGAGGCTCTTTGGTACGGGGTTTCTTTCGAGCTGATTTGCGAGGTTCAAATAGGCGTCCCGAAGTCTAAGAATCTCACTTGTGTGGATTTTAGAAGGATCTTTTCTTTCAAGTGTTGGAATTCCGGCTATGAGGTTGCGTTTGCAGGCATTAGTGGTGTCTGCCTCACACTTTCTAATGAATTCGCCTTGCGCCTGATTGGAGATTCTTGCGAGATCCCAAAGCTTGACCAGCGCCTCGGGTACGAAAACAACGGTATCCCAGGCCATGTCGACAATTCCGAAAACGCAACCAATCGGAATGGAGAGCGTTCGTTCAAGGATCGGCTCGGTTTGACATGATCTTTTTTGGGGAAATTCACTTGGTTCTAGTTTGGCCCAAACATCGCTGCACTTGGCACTGAGTTCGAGCTCGCAAACATGGATAGGGTTGATAGGTGCACCGAGGAACGTGCTGCAATTCATATCATCTGCCTGGGCATGGGGGGCCGCAATCGTGATCATGAGGACGAGCAGGCTCAAGGCACTGGCCATTGAATCACCCGGCAACGGCGTGAAGTGCCGCGAGCTCTTCAAACGCTTCAATCACAGATTGAAACGCGTCGGCGGTGTTTGTCGAGCCAGAGCGATCGGGATGAAGACAGGCAATGAGTCGAACGCGTTCGCGATGAAGCGCTTTGGTTTCGATACTGATGCCGTTTGTAGACTCAGAGAGTTCGCTTGCGGAGAACTGTGCGCCGTGACGGCGGAGAAGTTCAAAAATGATGATCGCGCGTGGTGATTGGAAGTGCTGAACGTTTGAGCGCGTCTGTTGTGGCGATGGCTTTACGGCACGAGCGGTGGTGCGAGCTGGAAGTGTTGAAGCGCGCTTGAGCCCGGTTGGGCGGTTTCGATTTTTAATCTGCCACAGTTTAATGCGGTGGGGTGCGTTGTAATCACAAACGGGAACGGCATGGCGGGCGGCGGCTTTTTTTTGCGGCGGTGGTGGGTTCGAATGCAGGTTTGGCTCAAGCTCGCGGCGCAGATCGTTTTCGATCTGCCCGATCAGCTCATTCCAGAATGCGTCTTTTGACCTTGCCGCCTGCATATTCTCTTAGCGGCGAAGCGGTGTTTCGGGTTGAGACCAATCTGAGATTGAGCGAAGTTTTCTAGACAGTGGTGATCGGCATTGCTTGCCGCCTTGTCTTCTGTCTAGGCTGAGGTTGGTCGAGTCGGGTGGTTGTAGGCGGGGCGATGTTCAAAGAGATGAGAAAAGCGAAAGGAGCCGATTGGGTTCCTGTGGTGCTGGCGGCGTGGATGAGCCTTTTTGCTCTTGGGCTTGTCGACAATGCGCGTGGCCCGATCTTTCCAGAACTGATCTCGCAGTTTGGCTTAAGCGATACGCGGGCATCGCTCTTTTTTTTGGCATCATCAGGAGCGGGCTCGCTTCATAACCTTATTATGCATCGTTTTTTAAGCCACGCAGCACCGGGGCGCCTGGTGGTTGGCTATACATTGCTGATGGGACTCGGCGCTTTGGGGATTGCACTTGCTCCGACATATGAGTTGGCGCTCGTCGGTGGAGCCTTTCTTGGAATGGGATTTGGCGGACTCGGTGTTGCACAGAATTCTGCTGTACAGGCGGTACCGAAGCGGATTCGCAGTCAGGCGCAGGGAATGCTGCACGGGATGTACGGATTCTCATCGCTCTTGGCGCCGCTTGCGATGGCATCGGGCGGGGTTCAGTGGCGAGGCACATATATGTTGCTTGCTGCTATTCCGCTTGTGGTTTCGTTTGGGCTTTTGTTTCGGTGGAGTCGGCTTGGGCACTATCACCCCGATGATGACGAGGCCGACGTGGTACTCGCGGCGGAAAGCACCTCGCAGTCGGGGTGGTTGTTTGCGCTCCTTGTTGGCTGTCTGGTTGTGGCGGAGATTTCAGTTTCGAGTCGGCTTGTGCTTTTGGCTCGCCGCGAGTGGGGTTTGGGCTTCGAGGACGCGAGTGCTTGGCTCGCCTGGTACTTCGTTGCGATGACGATTGCGCGCTTTGGCCTTGGCTTTTTGAAACTTCCCGCCGCGACGGGAAGAGTGCTCCTTGCAGTCATCGGCTTGGCATTGCCTATAGGAGCAATTGGTCTTTTTGGTCTTCCTGGGGTTGTCGACGGTGCGAGTCCGCGCCTTGCCGCTCTTTGCCTTTTTGGATTTCTGATTGCGCTGGGGTATCCGCTCGCGATGGTCCGCGTGCGTGAGCTCTATGGTCGAGGGGCGCAGAAAGTCACGACACTTTGTATCCTGGTGCAGTCGGTTTCGGGTGTATCGATGAACCTGGCACTGGGGTGGATTGCGGATCAAACGAGTCTTTTGCGGGCTCTGCAGTTGGTCACACTGGGCGTTCTCGCTATGGGATTTGTGTTGATGTGGGCGATTGAGCGGCCGCGTTTAGGTCGTATCGCCTAGGGCAAAAGTCGTCATTTTGCGGTTTTCTCCTAGGCGTCAGCTATGAGAAATCCGCCTAAAATGACCTCGAAAACCTGGATTGGGCGGCCCTTTGGGGCGATTCCCTAGGGAAAAGTGAAAAATATTTGAATTTTTCCCTTGGCAAGTGGCTTTAAGTCGGCTGATCATCCTCTAGTCGAGATAAGACAAACAAGCCACCGATGTCGGTGCTAAAAGGGAGAGAGTCACTATGGCGAAAAAAGCAGCCAAGAAGGCGACAAAAAAGACAGCAGCTAAAACAACAAAAAAAGCTGCAGCAAAAACCACTAAAAAAGCAGCTGCTCCTAAAAAAGCAAAAACAAAGCGCAAGCCAAACGCAGCGTTCATGGCTCCACTGACTCCCAGCGCACAACTCGCTGAAATCGTAGGCGCGAAGCCGCTCCCACGTCCGCAAGTTGCAAAGAAAATGTGGGACTACATCCACAAGCATGGTCTTCAGGACAAAGTTAACCGTCGTATGATCCACGCTGACGACAAATTGAAGCCAATCTTCGGCGGCAAAAAGACTGTGACTATGTTCGAACTCACAAAGTTCGCTTCGAAGCACCTCACAAAAATCTAATCTCTGATTCGATTTTATGAGTGGGCGCACGTGCTGTGCCTTGCTTGAAAGCCCCGGCGGAAACGTCGGGGTTTTTTGTTTTTAGGGGTACAAATAGTCCCAATGGCCGTGGTACCATAGTGGGCTCGCGATCGGAGCGACCATGACCGTAAAGACCAAAGAAGAAATCAAGCAGATGGAGCGGGTCTGTAAGCTCGCGGCGCAAACGCTCTATCATACAGCGAAATTTGTTCGCCCCGGGATCACAACCGACGAACTCGATAAAATCACGCACGACTTTACGCTCTCAAATGGCGCGGTGCCGTCTCCACTTGGTTATCATGGTTATCCGAAGTCTGTTTGCACCAGCGTGAATCATGTCATCTGTCACGGTGTGCCTGGTCCTGAGGTGCTGAAAGAAGGGGATATCATTAATATTGATGTCACCTGCTTCCTCGATGGCTTTCATGGCGACACCTCGGCCACATTTTTCGTTGGTGAGGTCAGTGAGCGTGCGAAGCGAGTCACTGAAGTGGCCCGACGTGCTATGGAAAAGGGCATCGAGGCCATTACGCCCTTTGGAACGACAGGGGACATTGGCTTCGCGATTGGCAAGTATGTGACCAAGTCCGGTTTTTACGCAGTCGAAGAGATCGGCGGTCATGGGATTGGCCGTCAGTTTCACGAGGATCCGTTTGTACCGTCGTTTGGAAAGAAGGGGCGCGGAGACCGCCTGCTCCCCGGCGGAACGATTACGGTCGAGCCTATGGTCAATGAGACGGCAGCGACGCTGGTTGAACATGCGATCCCGGGCTCGTCGGTGAAGTGGTACACGACGTCCGATAAGACGCTTTCGGCGCAGTTTGAGCACACGGTTCTGATCACCGAGGCTGGTCCTGAGATTCTGACGGGCTATTGAGGGCCGGCCGCGCAGGGCTGGCGGTTTGCGGAACGCCCTCCTTGACCGTGCCTTGAGCTCTTGGGTACGGTCTCTCCAAATATTGGATTCGCTATTGATTTCGTTAAAAGTAATGAAAGGAAGGCCGCTGTGGCTTTGGATACTATGAAAGGTTCTCACTCGCATTCTGCTTTGGCTGGTGTTCCCAAGAAAACAGACGGTTCGGCGGACTATCGCGTTTGTAAAGCGGCGATGGACAGTGCTGCGACTTTTGAAGAGCTCGCTCGTTGGGGACGTGAAGAGATTCGCCTTGCTGAGACTGAAATGCCGGGCCTGATGGCGCTTCGTGAAGAGTACGGCGCAAAGCAACCTCTGAAGGGTGCAAAAATCACCGGCTGTCTCCATATGACAATTCAAACAGCCGTTCTGATTGAGACGCTCGTTGCCCTTGGCGCGAAAATCCGTTGGTCGAGCTGCAACATCTTTTCGACTCAAGACCACGCGGCGGTTGCGATCGCAGCGGCTGGTATCCCGGTTTTCGCCTGGAAAGGTGAAACAGAGGAAGAGTACAACTGGTGTGTTGAGCAAACGATCACGGGCTGGGGAGCAGAAGGCTATGACCTCATCCTCGACGACGGCGGCGATCTCACCAACATGATGCACGAGGACCGCTTCGTTGCTCAATTGAAGAAGATGGTTGGTATCTCGGAAGAGACAACCACAGGCGTACACAACCTCGAGAAAATGCTCGCGAACGGCAAGCTCATGGTTCCGGCCATCAACGTGAACGACTCGGTTACAAAATCGAAGTTCGATAACCTCTACGGCTGCCGCGAATCGTTGGCCGACGGTATCAAGCGCGCGACCGACGTGATGCTCGCTGGTAAAGTCGTTGTTGTTGCTGGTTACGGCGATGTGGGTAAGGGCTGCGCGCACTCGATGCGCCACTACGGCTCACGCGTTCTGATCACTGAAATCGATCCCATTTGCGCGCTTCAGGCCGCAATGGAAGGTTTTGAAGTGACGACAATGGACGAGGCCGCTGCGATCGGCGACATCTTCGTTACAGCAACCGGCTGCTGCGACATCATCACCGAGAAGCACTTCTCGATGATGAAACACCGCGCGATCGTCTGCAACATTGGCCACTTCGACATCGAAATCGATATGGCTTGGTTGAACAAGAACTCGCAAATGCGCGAAGTAAAACCGCAAGTCGACATCCACACGATGAAAGACGGTCGCGAGGTCATCGTTCTCGCGAAGGGTCGTCTTGTGAACCTTGGCTGCGCAACAGGTCACCCATCATTCGTGATGTCGACTTCGTTCACAAACCAAGTCATTGCTCAGCTTGAGCTTTGGACGAACCGCGCGAAGTACGCCAAAGTTGGCGTCTATCGTCTGCCAAAAGAGCTCGACGAGAAAGTGGCGGCTTTGCACTTGAAGAAAATCGGCGTGAACTTGACGCAACTGAGCGACAAGCAGTCGAAGTACTTGGGTCTTGCGAAGACTGGTCCATACAAGCCAGAGCACTATCGCTACTAGTTTCTTTTTGAATGGCGAAGAGCAGAAGCCTCATCCACACATCGGATGGGGCTTTTTTTTTTGCCGGTGCGATTTTCGAGCGAGCGGTTTTTCTGGGCGGCGTACCTTGGACGTCCAGTAAACGGTGCGTCATTTTTGGTGGTTACCTGGGGGCGTGAACGCCCAGCGGTTACGCCTTTGGCTTTGGCGTGACAAAACTCATGTAGTGCTTGAGCTCGTTCATGCTCTCGCGAATGTCGTCGATGGCGCGATGGGAGTTCTTCTTTTCGAACTTGATCCCATACATGGCTTGAAAGACGACTTTCCAGGCGGTGACGTCGAGCATGCGGTAGTGCAGCTTCTTGTTGAAGTTTGGAAGGTACTTCGTGATGAAGAGGCGGTCTTGGCTGATGGAGTTTCCGCAAAGGACGGCCGGCTCACCTTGGAAGTGGCGATCGAGGAATTGGCAGAGCTCGGTTTCGACGCGGGCGGGATCGGTGCCGTTTGGAATTTGCGCGGTGAGGCCTGAGGCGCCGTGGTGCTCCTTGTTCCAGGAGTCCATCGCATCGAGGTAGCTTTGCGGTTGTTTGATCACCGCGTGATAGGTCTCAAGTTCTTTGAATTGTTCATCGCAGATGA
>JAEUWE010000093.1 GCA_016791465.1 Pseudobdellovibrionaceae bacterium | reverse complement strand
CAGCGTTCAAACGTTGCTCGACGCCGGTTATCAGATTCTCTCTCGCAAGATCATGATTTGCCCGATTGAAGATCGCCTCGACGCTGGCCTTCGATGGATCGTCAGATACCGAGTGAAGGAGTTTACCGAGGCGGCTGTTTCGACCGGGGCCGAGCGCGGTTACGGCGTCTCGCATGGCATCGAGAAACGTCAACATTATCGAGCTGTAGACCTCATCAGGAACGGATGACTCACTTCTTTCGCGGGTGCCGCCCCATCGACGGCTTGTGAAGCGGTCAGTACCTGGAACCGGGGCACAGTCAAAATGGATACTTGCTGTGGAGGCCCCGGCATCCCGAGGGTTGAAATTTAGGATCTCTACAAACTCGGCCCGCTCCTCGGCAGTGAGCCGGGAGAACACAACATCGATTCGAATCGGATCGTTCGTGGTTTGACCGCGGGGGTCACAGTAAAAATCTCGTTTCTCGATTCGCGAGCCATTGGCAAATGACGGATTTATCGCGAGCCTGAGCGCCTCAAGAATGTTCGTCTTCCCGATGTTGTTCTCACCGAGAAGGACGTTCAATCCTTCGCGCAGCTCGATCTTAAGATCTTTAATATTCCGGTAATTCTTGATGGAGATTTCGCTGATGTACATAGGATGAGCTTATCTGAAATTTCTTTTCTGATCCCGTTTTCACAAACTGCATCGACAAAAACAATCAAGTCTACTTTTGAGTGAATTGATCGTTGCGACTTTCATCAATCACCCCAACTTAGGGTTATGACCGTATCCCGTCGAGGGCCTTTACTCTCTGCCCAATCAAGGTCTGATTGTTTTGCGAACTCTGCCTTCGCCAGAGTCAACCCGCCATCTAAGCCAGTCCCAACACTAACCGAGACACTATTCACCTCACAACCGTCCCTTACCAAATCCAAAGCCCTGAAGACATCCTTTAAGATAAGGTCGCGCATTTCAATTTGAGGCTGTGTTGGCTTTACCTCAACAAGCTTTCGCATTTTCTCTTTAGTCCAAATCATTTCAAATTCTCCTTAGCCCGATGAGGCACAATACCACCATATCAAAATTATTACGGGCATGTTCTAGCAACACCACCTAAGATTCCTTAATCCAGACCTACCCCCTAGCGCGCCACCGCGACACAGATACCTATAACATTCATTTAACAATCGCCAACACCATGCTCTGGACAACGGAAGCAAGACCCACTCCCGTGCCAATCAACCCGACAGTCAAACCCCCACCGGCCTTGCTCCGTCGCACTTCGATACGTATTGGCGGAGGAAATGTGGACTTAATCAATTTGTCTTAAATGAGAAAGAGCGATCGGCCGATGCGTTAGCATGGCGGACAAGCTGAGCATTGCGGAGCTCGTGGATTTTATTGGTCGAGAGATCGCCTACGACAATCACCGTTTTGCTCAGATTCACTCGGCTCATCTCGATGACCTTTCGATAAGCGGCGAGATCTTGGGACCGCTAAAGGTCTCAGGGCGAAACGCGAGTGAGGACTTAGTTCTAACGGCGGAGAAAATTTATTTCAGCCGCTTCCGTGTCGGAGATATCGTCGAAATCGCGCAAGTTGCTCCGGGCACCACCCGACTGAAGAAAAATGGGAATACGACTAAAATTCGATCCGTACAGTTCCCAGCACCAGGACAAATCGAGATTGTCGTCCCAGGACGAAAACTCGATTTACAAAGGGGCGATGAGCTATTCCTCTTCCCGACGAGCATGGCCGACATTCAGAGGCGCGTTGCGCGAAAACTCAGAGAGTTTGCCCTTGAGCCGACAGTTCCCGATCGGACCCCGATTAACAGATCAAACCTCCTTTCGGCGCTGACCACTCAAGCCGGGCACCTCAACCAGTCGCAGACGGAGGCACTTCGCTTCATCATCGAGAACGATCTGAACGGCTTGATACAGGGCCCACCGGGAACTGGCAAAACCCACGTTCTGATCAGCTTGATAAAGACAGCGATGAGCCAAGGCCTGCGCGTCGGCCTCGCTGCGCTATCGCACGCGGCCGTCGACAACGCGCTATCAAAAGTCCTAAAGTCCGGCGTCAGCGAGGATCGCTGCGTTCGCATCTCAAGCGACAGCGGAAAGGTCTCCAGCGCTCTCTATTCCCCCACCGATGTGACGGCGTTGATTCATGAGAGTCTGGGCAAGTGCCCAAGGCACTACCAGCTCTACGCCGCGACCATGCATTCGTGGATGCTCTCCGGCTCCACGCCGGAGATTGACGTTTTGATCATTGATGAAGCGAGTCAGGTACCGATCTTCTTCTCCCCTTACCTCGCGAAACTATCGGCAAGAATTATTATGTTCGGCGATCATCGGCAACTTCCGCCAGTCATACAAACATCGACTGCGTCTTTGCCAGCTGAAGATATCTTTTCGTACGCGATATCGAAGGGCCAGTTCCCGATGCTTGAAACTCAGTACCGCATGAATGCGAGAATACAAGATTGGTCGTCGAAGCGATTTTATCAAGGGCGCCTGCATCCGCATGAAAGCGTACACAGTCGCGACATCTTAACGGGCCGGTCATTTACGAACGCGATGCTCAAAGGTGAGCAAGTGAACCTCCTTTCTCATAATGGACGATCGACTTCGAACGCAAATCCAACTGAGGCGACCTTGGTTGCTGAAATTGTCGCAGGCCTTCGACGACAAGGCGGGCTTGAATCAGGCGAAATCGGAGTTGTTTCACCTCACCGCGCACACGCCGGCGCCATCTGCGCCAAGCTTCAAGAAAAGCTAGGACTTGAAGATGCACGAAAAATCACGGTCGACACCGTCGAACGCTTTCAAGGCCAAGAACGAGAGGCGATGGTGTTCTCGTTCGGAGTCGAGAGAAACACCGCTAAATCCGGCGCAAAAGAATTCCTCGGAGACGGAAGACGTTTGAACGTTGCCGTCACTCGCGCGCGGAGCCGCTTCTACTGTTTAGCACCGAGGACTTTGATCAATGAAGTGGGCGCCCTTGGCGCCGATAGTGATCTGGCCGACTTTCTGAAGTGGTGCGATGGCGGCACCGCGCCGACTCGCGGCCGAACGAGCGCATAGGCGCAAGAACACATTGAGGACGAAAAGCCGAGTAACGGCGATAGCCACCGCCCCACCTCAAACAAGCGAGAGGCGGCGCAGTCGCAGTGAGTTGGCGACGACCGAGACCGAGCTCAGGCTCATTGCAAGGCTTGCGAACATTGGACTGAGAAGCATTCCGAAGAATGGATAGAGCAGTCCTGCGGCAACTGGAACACCGAGAACATTGTAGCCAAACGCAAACCACAAATTCTGTCGAATGTTTCTCATCGTCGCCTTACTCAAACGATGGGCCCGCACGATTCCCGTGAGATCACCCTTAACGAGCGTCACGCCCGCGCTTTCAATTGCGACATCAGCTCCGGTACCCATTGCGATGCCGACATCGGCCTGCGCAAGAGCCGGAGCATCGTTGACTCCGTCGCCAGCCATGGCAACGCGCTTTCCTGCCGCCTGAAATTTTCGGATGACCTCATTCTTTTGATCCGGCAAGACCTCCGCCTCCACTCGGTCTATTCCAAGTTCTCGCGCCACAACCTCTGCATTGCGGCGATTGTCGCCAGTCAACATGACGACTTCGACTCCCTGCTCACGGAAATACTGAATTGCCGACTTTGATGTCTCTTTGATCGGATCTTTAACCGCAATCACACCGGCTGGCCTTCCGTCGATCGCAACCAGCATCACTCCATGACCGACAGACTGAAGCTCTCCGGCCATCGCCGAAAGCTCAGAGCCATCAATGCCAAACTTTTCAAGTAATCGCCGATTCCCAGCAAGAACGGCACGACCCTGAACTGTACCCGTCACACCCATTCCCGTCAGCGATTCAAACTCTGACACATGACGGAGCGGCACACTGCGCTCACTTGCACCGGAGACAACGGCCTCAGCCAGAGGATGCTCGCTCGATTTTTCAAGAGACGCCGCAAGCGAAAGCACCTCACTCTCATCAAATCCATCTAGAACCTGCACGCGAGTCAGCTTTGGTTTTCCCAGCGTCAGAGTTCCGGTTTTATCGACGACAAGAGTC
>JAEUWE010000075.1 GCA_016791465.1 Pseudobdellovibrionaceae bacterium | reverse complement strand
ACAATCTTTTCTAACCAAAGAGGCGAGAGATCGACGGGCAATACAGCTTTGAAGGCCGTCGGAGATGTTTCGGAATAGAGAAACTTTCGCATCGTTGGCAAAAGCAGCCGCGTCCCCTGCGGCGTCCATGCGATGGTTCCGCCGTAGACGCCCATCGTCCCGGCGATTTCGATACGACCATAACCCGGTGTGCGCGAAACAAACTCGAGCGAAATCGACCAGCTCTCGTTGCGTACACCGTCATTCGTTCTGCTTGAACGCGTGACCTTGCCCGATCCTCGCCACTGGCCAAACTCAGACTGCATAGGTTGAAAATGCGACGGCCCCGAAACTTTCGGAGCCGTTGCGCAGCCAGTGAGTATGAATAAGAGTATAAGGCTACTTGCTCGAAGCTGGTTGTCGGCCAGTTTTACCCGACTCATCCATCTGACGATCGACAATAACGATTTTTGCTCGAATCTTCTCTGGCGAAACACCACTCGTATCTGTGCCTTTGTCATTTCCACCTTCCGCCTGTGCCGCTCTCGCCGCTTTCTCAGCGGCGGCCGCCTGCTCCTCAGCAAGACTTGCCGCTTTTTCATAAAGCCGCTTCGCTCGCTCCGGCATTCGGAAGTAATAGTATGCGTCGCCCAGGTGATCCGCAATGATCGCCTCTTCTGGCTGTAGACGATGTGCGTCTTCTAGAACCTTAACCGATTCCTCGAACAGCCCCTTCTTGAACAGGACCCAACCCAGGGTATCAAGCACATAGCCGTCTTGCGGCTTCAGCTCGAGCGCCCGACGAGCCAGCTTTTCCGCCGACTCCAGGTCACTGCCTGTATCAGCGTACGTATAGGCGAGATAGTTGAGTGCTTGAACGTGATCCTCTTCGATCGCAAGCACCTTCTTCATTGTCTCAATGGTCGCCGCTTTGTCGCCGACGCGGTCGTGCATATTACCCAAGTAGTAGTGCAGCTGCGCATTCTGCGGAAAACGCTTCACCGCATCTTTCAACATCGACAATGCCTTCTTGTGTTCTCGACGATCGTCGAGGTGAGAAGCATACAGCGTGTAGAAAGGGGCATGATCCGGCATTTCTTTAATCGCAGCTTCGATCACTTCAACTGCCTTGTCGCTCTCATTCAGCAGCTTATGCAGATAAGAAGCATGAACGCGCGACTCAGCAAAAAATGAACTACCCATCTGGATCTGCAAAAAGTGAGGGATCGCAGATTTGTAGTCTTTCACCTCTTCATAAACCGCACCCAAATAGAAACGAATTTTGTCGGCCGTCGGCATTTTCGCCAAAAGCTCCTCAAGCTTCACAATCGCCTCTTGATAGCGCTTCTCTTGAATCAAAATGAAAGCGATTTTGACTCGGGCATTGAGGTCTTCTGGCTCGGCGGCTTCAATAATCGCAAACTGCGCCAGAGCCTTCTTGTAATCTTCCTTTTCTAAATACATCTGCGCCAAGGTCTCAGCGACGACCGCACTCGGCCCATGTTTTTCCTGATAGTTTGCAAAGAGCGCCAAAGCTTTTTCTTTGCGGCCCGTCGACTCATACAAAGCCCCAAGTGACAGAAGGGGATCCACAAACGACGGTTTCATCTGAACCGCTTGATTGAACGCATGTTCAGCACGTCCACCGACATCGTCCTTATTGTCCTCAAGACGAACGCGGCCAAGATAGTACCACGCGACGTGTGCGTTTCCGTTTTCTGGGTCCTTCGCGAGCTTTTCAAATCGAGCGGCCGCTTCAGTAAACTTTTTCTGTTCGGCGTACAACGCACCAATGAACATTGGCGCATCGTCATTGTCCGGAGCGAGCTTCAACACCTCTTCGTACTGCTTCAAAGCCTCGTCATATGTGCGAAGCGAAGAGTACAATCCCCCGAGCAACATCTTTGCTTCGACGCTTTTTTCGTCGATCTCAACCGCTGCCTTCCCCTGCTTAACCGCCTCGTTGACCATCCCCTGCTTGACATATTCCGCAGCCAGTCGGAGCCGGACCTGTACGGAGTTTTGATCATACATGAGCGTCAAACGGTATTCTTCAATTGCACGCGCCGAGTTTCCATCGAGCGCAAACGTTTCGCCAAGCGTGAAGTGATAGTCTGCCTGGGCTCGCATATTGTCGTTATCAAGAGTGCGC
The DNA here is from genome assembly GCA_016791465.1 of Pseudobdellovibrionaceae bacterium. Lineage (GTDB taxonomy): Bacteria > Bdellovibrionota > Bdellovibrionia > Bdellovibrionales > JAMPXM01. Next base: position 838 of record JAEUWE010000075.1, on the reverse strand, counting down.
TCAACATCAACTGGGATCGACATCGATGCCGGCGCTCGGTTCACCACATCCACAGTGCTCTCGCGATAGACGCTCTCTCGATTCGGACTTGTTGCACAAGCCGCAAGTAGAGCAGCCGAACTCAAAACAGCGAGATTTCGAAGAATGGGCATAGACCCTCCACTCTTCGGATCGGCCTGATTTGATGCAGTCTTGAAGGATTAACGGACCTTTGCCGACAGAACCGTAAAAACCGGACTCTCAGCCAATAGACGGGGAGACATCAATTACGGGTTCTTATGGGCGACTTTAAGAAAACCAACGTCGTCGCCTTGAAAACGAAACGCTGAAATCTCTTGTCCCAAAACGAGACGTTCAATTGCCTTCTCGGAATCTGGTTTGCCGTCCACTCCGAGGGACCACACCACAACTCCATCGGCGAAAACCTGATAGCGGTAGCTGCGACCCCAAGGGTCTTTGCCAAGCTCTCCGGCCTTTAGATTTGAAACGACAGATGCAGGACCGCGGCCGCCAGCAGAGGCCTGAGTTGAACTTTGAGCTTGAGCGAGCTGCAGCGCAAACGCCTCACTCTGCGCTCTCGCTCGCGGTGTCTCAGAGTCGCTCATCACCTCGGAGAGCACCCCACCCAACACCACTGCCATTGCGCTCCAAAGTCCCAAGACGATAGCCAGGTCGGTGGTACCGAAGCGGCGCATTTGAATGCTGTCCGATGTTCCCTTCACCTTGGCTCCCTTGTTCTCTGGACTTTCAATTGGGCTTTTCTGTGGATCGGCACCAAGGTCCGGAAACTTAAGTCGACGAGAAAAGAATCTTCGGCCAAGGCTGATTGCTCTCGGCG
>JAEUWE010000045.1 GCA_016791465.1 Pseudobdellovibrionaceae bacterium | reverse complement strand
GGTGACCTCGCTCGGGAAAAGGGTCATCGTCTGCGTCTTGAGCACGATGCCATTCTAGTTGGTCGCCGAACGGTGGAGACCGACAATCCAGCGCTTAACGTCAGACTTCAAAACGTTGTTGGTGCTGAGAACTCGGTGGTGATTATAGATCCGAGAGCGAAGTTACTGCCGACGTTGAAGGATAGAAAGCTTTCGCAGGTGCGACCGACAACGAAGGTTTTTGTGTGTGTCCAGAGTGGTTGCTTTGACGTCGACGTTGTGTCTCGTGCACACGACGAGGGATTTCAGATTTTTGATGTTGGAGGTACCGAGCCCGGTGTAATTGATTTGCGCGAAGCGCTCATCAAAATTCGGGCGTTGGGTCTAATGGGTCTTTATGTCGAGGGTGGCGCGGGAACAGTGGGGCCATTTCTTGATGGCGAATTGGCGCAGCGACTTCACGTCTTTATGTCCACTGGAGTTCTGGGGGGCCGCGAAGCGACGGGTTGGAGTGACCTCTGTGGTGTCGGAACGCTGGCGCAGATGTGGAAGCTTAAACGACAGCATGTGAATCTACTCGATGATGATATTCACATCACGGGTCGGATACAGGTTTAGAGGCGAAGCATACAGATAAACTGATCGGGCTTCTGCCGATAGTCAGAGAGACGACTTTGCAAGAACAGTGGCGCCTGCGATTCAGAGATTAGTTGGAATCCGATTTGCCCATAGAAGCCTGCAAGGTGAGCATAGGGCAAGCAGTACGTTTTGTGGAGTTGATGTTCATTCAGGAATGTTTCGAAATTCAATAGAAGGGCCGTTCCGATGCCGCGACGTCTATGCTCGGCATGAATGACCATACTGCGTAGAACGGGTGTTTTCTCCTCAATACACAATCGACAACAGCCAATGATTTTTGCGTTTTGTTGCGCGACAAAAAAGAGATCTTCCTCGCGAAGGCCGGGGCGCTTGGCTTGCTCTTCATAGAATGGCCTGATGAGTTCGACCCCGGGTTTTCCAGTGAGACGTCGGATCTCGATCATTTAGACTTCAGCTTCTCAACCGTTTGAAAGAGGACTTTCTCTAGTACGCGCACGTCCTCGGGCGATGGACAGTGGGAGAGAAGTACTCGATTCAACGTGGTCTCGATATTCACTCGGCGAAGACTGAGGTCGAAGCCAAGCGCCTCGAGCCATTCGCGAATGGCTCGCTGGGGATGTTCGAGGCGGCCTTCGGGGAGCGGAACGGCATCGATTGGAGGCCCTGAGTTTTCGCGATCAAGTCCGACAAGAGTCATGTGGATAGCCAAAAGAACGGCATGCGAGAGATTAAATGATGAAACAGGGCCGCAGGCGGGGAGACGCGCGATGAAGTTCATTGGTCTGAGCTCGACCAGAGAGAGACCGTCATCTTCTGTTCCGAAATGAAGCTGAAGGGCTGTTTGCTGATGCCACACGCTGTGCGTGGGTTCATTCTCGAAGCGCTTCAAAAGTTCGGCGTACTCGGAGACGCGCTTGCCCTCGCCATCACGCGCACTAAACGCGATGCGGACGCCCTGTCCGTGGGTTTCGAGAAAGTCTTCAAGTGAGCGATGAATTGTGGCGGCGCGAATGATGTCACCACCGTGCGTCGCTCCTTGCAGGACGACATGCTGAACCTCGGGCGACGCCCAGTCACAGCGGGGCGCGATGATGTGCAGCTGATTCAGACCGAAGTTACCCATCGCGCGGGCGCACATTCCGATGTTTCGCGGATAGATTGGGCGATGCAGAACGACGAGCGTACGACTCTGAATCATTTGAGGTGAAGTGTCCTCAGTGCGTCGTCGATGTGCCCGGCGACTGTTTTGTCGGTCTGCGCAAGTACCGCGAGGTCATTGCGAATGCGAGCGATCAGAGGAATCTTCTCAAAACGCTCGGCCTGTTCAAGAATTTCGCAGCGAATGAGCCAGTCATCGGCCTTCGACTTTCCATATAGCGCATCGAGATCGGTTTGAGCGCCGGCTTTGCGAACATCGCGATACAGCGTGTGCAGGGCGAGAGTCTCGGCGGAATATGTTCGTCGAGGAACAAGCTTGCGAGTGAAGTCCTCAGTTTCGCCATAGGCCTCCCGATCGGCGGGGCCACCGTAGACTGAGGTGACTGTCGTGCCGACAGTCATATCGTATTCTCCCCAAGAGGGATCAAAAAGCAGCTTAGAGCCGCGTGTCACTTGCGCAGTTGCAAACGACATCAGTGCGACCTTGCGTTCACGGTTGCGCAAAACCTGGCGCAACCGTCCTTCGACAAGAACGCCCGATGTGAAATGGAGCGAGACATTGAAGCCGACTGCATCCTCAATTGAGATCGGCTCTCCACCGCGACGAAGCTCAAAGTCACCGACGGGTGATCCGAATCCATGGGTATGTTGCTCAGTGCCTTGGCCATGAATTTCATAGCCACTCATCGCCAGTTGAGTTGGCCCTTCAAACGACAAATAGGCGGGTTCGCCATTATGAGTTTCGTATGATTTCAGTCGACCAGAAATTTGAATACCCGTGTTGAGCTCAACTGTATTGACGGTTTCAGCGCGACGAGCTTTCTCAAGCGAGGAAGTGCCACCAACTCGAAAGGCCATTTGTGCGGCAAGCTCTTCAAGAACCTCGCCGAGGCGACTAAACTCAGGAACGACGAAAAGTTGTGGTTGCTGCTCAGTGATGTCGTAGGCGTACTTGATGCAGTCAATGGTAAGAGGAATCTTTTTTACGCTCGGATTGAGACATGATCGAGCTTCACCAATTGATGAGAGAAGCCCGGCACCGAATATCTTCGGATTGTTTAAATCGCCGATGAGTCCATACTCAGCCGTCCACCAATTCATACGACCAAGAAGGGCCGCTTCGGAAAGCTCGGAGATGGAGTGGCTGACGGCCGATAAGTTCTCTTCGGCAGATTTGACCTGTTCGGCCGTTGAGCTTGGATCTTCTTTGAGATCGGAGAGCACGCGAATGGCCTCGTATTGATCCATGTCGTGTTTTGAAATAATCGCTTTGCGTGCGACGCTCGCATAGGCCTTGAGATAGGCGGCGAAGGCGGGGTCGACGAGAATTGGCGCATGTCCGGCGGCCTCGTGAACGATATCGGGAGCTGGCGTATAGTGCATGTGTTCGACTGTCCGCATATCACTCGCAATTGGGAGAACGCCGAGTGATTGCAGTTCCATAAATGCGGCAGGCGGAATAAATCCGCTGACCGGCACGGCTTGCCAGCCAAACGCCTGAAGGCGCTCATTCATCACAGCAATTGAAGGAATTTGGTCGGTCTCGATACCCGTTTTGCGAAGCCCATCAAGATATGAGGGGTGTGCGTGGACGGAGAGATAGGACTTAAGCTGGCGCATGATGTGCCGCCAAGCCGCCTGGTCGACCGGAGTGTAGCGACTGTAGTCTTGCTCCACGCAATAGCGTGCGAGATGCTTAGGAAGTTCCATTAGAGCCACGCATTCTCTTGTAGAAGGTGGTTGGCAATGTAATCCGCAACGCCGCGTTCAAGCGGCCATTCGGGCTGTGAGAGGCCTGCCGCAAGCAGCCGATCGATTCGCGCTTCAGTGAAATATTGATAGCGCGGCCGCATATCGAGAGGAATGTCGATAAAGTTAACAGTCACTGGTTTGTCGAGTGCTTTGAAGGTCGCGCTTGCAAGGTCATTCCAGCTGCGAGCTTTGCCATTTCCCATGTTGTAGATTCCGCTTGTGATCGACTTTCTCAAAAGCTCATCCATCCAGCGCACGATATCTTTCACGTAAACAAAATCGCGAAGCTGCTCGCCGTCTTTGTAATCTGGTCGGTGTGAGCGGAAGAGCTTGAGCTGCCCGCTCTCGCGAATCTGATGAAAAGCTTTGAAGACCACGCTGGCCATGTCGCCTTTGAGATACTCATTCGGACCATAGACGTTAAAAAATCGAAGTCCGTACCATGCCGGCGGTGTTTTTGCTTTGATGGCAACTTGCTCTTCTACCCAGCGGTCGAACGAAGCTTTGCTTTCACCGTAGGGATTGAGAGGTTTGAAGATCTTGGATGGAGAGGCATCATTAAAACCCTCAGCTCCATCTCCATAAACGGCGCCGCTGGAAGCATAGATAAAGGGTTTCTGGTTCTCGGCACACCAGTTCCAAAGGCGTCGGGTGTATTCGAAGTTGTTTTCAGTCAAAAAGGCGACGTTGAGTTCTGTGGTCGATGAGCAGGCGCCCATATGGATGATGGCGTCGACCGACTTTGTCGCATCGCTTGTCGACAAAAATGACCAGAGCTCGTCTTTTCCAAGGAACTTTTTGATGGTGCGCTTTTTGAGAACTTCGGGTCGGCTTGATGGCGGCACTGTGTCAACAGCGAGAATATCGGTATAGCCGCGATTGTTGAGCTGCCACACCATTGCTGATCCAATAAAACCCGTCGCGCCGGTCACGATAATCATGTCCATGATCTATCGTGAGTTCGCGTTTGAGTCCAGACTCTAAATGTCCTCTTCGTGCTCGAGCGATAGGTTGGTGAGAACGGAGAGAAGTTGGCCAGTGGCCGTTGAGACGGCCATAGGTTTGCTTCGTGGATCTCGTTCTGGGGATTGAGCTGAGATATAGAGCTCGACGGCGTGCCGCAGGTCCTCAAGTGAGAGGCCTCGTTTGCGCGCCTTCATAATCTCTTCAACCAGATACTCGGAGCCGTTACCAGTGATTCGGCCTTCGCGGTTTTTTGAGCGGGCGCGAGCCTTGAATGACTTCAAGGTCTGTGCGTGTGGCCTGTTGCCGAGTGTATCCGACAAGAAACTCATGTAGGCGGTGGTGAATCGACCGATCTTTTGTGCGAGAGCGCCGCGTACTCGCAGGTCAGCGCGTTTAGCAAAAGATGATTTCATGAGTTCGATCATGACGTCGGTTGTCGGTTTTACCCATGATTTTGAATCCGTGTAGACAATCTCTGGCAGCTCGCGCAGAACGCGTCGCATGTTGAAGATTGCTGGACGATTGACGCCGTCAGGAAGTTTTTTAATTCCCGCGGATGTTTTCATCGTCTCGAGCGCGAGAAAGCTCGAGTAGAGTTCTTCAACGGCTTTTCGCTTGGATTTTACTAAAGTCTGAGCAGTTTCGGCGTTAAAGCCGATCTGCTCAAGAAACTCTTGGCGAATCGCGCGATCGAATTCGCGGTCGTAGAGACGAGCGGCCTCTGATGTATCGTAGGCTTTCAAGCTTCGTCTGCGGCCAGTTTCAAGAAAGTCGACCAGCTGGGCAAAGACCTGAACGGTGAATCGAGCTTTTCCACGCTGTTCGTTGAGATTGGTCGAGAAGCGTTGAACGTCGTCATAGCGATACTGATCGTGTCGAAGACCGAACTGTCGGATACTGCCGTAATCGATGATTCCTGCATCGGCGAGAACATTGTCACCATCCCAATCGAGCCACGCAAAAATATAGCGCCGCTCGAGGAGTGCCGCGAACCGCGCAAAGCTCAGCGCGATCTCTTTCAGCATGAGGCGATATCGATCGGGGGAGCGGGCGGAGAAATTCCAAACTTCATTTTCAACCTGACGATTGATGAGCTGATCAACTCCGCGGCGCAGCACATCTTTCTGTCCTTGCTTGAGCCAGAGGAAAAGATGCGCTGGTCGAAGAAGGTTTGGTGCGGCCCGCACTCCGATGCCGACGCCGCGTCCGCTGTCGATGACAGCGAGTACGCGTTCGGTGGACATTCCATTTCTGTAAAAGATCTCAGAGAACACTGCGCTACCGATAAGCTCTGTCGTGTCGGCCAAGCCGCAACCGTAGCCAAATTCCTCGGTACCGGTTTTGAGTGGACGCTGTGCCTCAACGGCGCCTGGCGAAAGGCGAGTGACGCCAGTGCCGCGACTTGAAACATCCCACGTGATTCCACGGTGGCGAATTGTTCCATTCCAAATCCCCCGACCGTCACCGGAGGTGCGTCCGCGCTTATCCGCGTGTTGAAGCTGAAGGTAGCGGGTCGCCATGTACTTGTTCGCCTTGAGATGCGCCGGAGGAATCGCGGGACCGTGCTCTTGATCCCACTCATTTACAATTTGTAGGCTGAAAGTTTCGATAATTTTCTTATCAAGTTCGGGTGTCATCTTGTGCGGATGATCCGTCGGCAAGAGCCCCATCTCTTTTGCGAGTTCAAAGTTGAACCACAGCACCTGGCCTCGATTCAGCTTTCGCACAGGATACAGCACGCATCCTTCGGGAACAGCATTCTGCCACGGATGTGTCCCGTCGATAATATCAAAAGCGCTATAGTCCCATTCGTTGAGTTTTGGGACTGACCACGATGAAGCACGAGTTGCGATACTGCGTTTCGACATACTGTATAATGTATCGGCATGAAACGCCCCGACTTGAGGGCTGGACCATCGTCGAACAAAAGGTACCTTCTTCCTTTTGGCGACTCAGTGCGCCGCTGAAAGGTACAATGTACCTCTTAAGACAATGCCTTCAGCATAAAGGCGTATTCCTCGGCTTTTTCAACCAAATGGTGGAAGCGGCCCGAGGCGCCAAAGTGACCAGCGCCGGTGTTGATCTTAAACATCAGCATCTTATTGTTTGTGCGTCGTTCGCGGAGTCTTGCCACCCATTTTGCCGGCTCCCAGTATGTGACACGAGGATCATTGAGCCCCGCGGTGATGAAGAGATAGGGGAGTTCGCCGGTCTGTACGTTATCGTACGGCGAGTATTTGCGAATGAGATTGAAGTACTTCTTTTCAGCTGGGTTGCCCCATTCTTTGTATTCAATCGGGGTGAGCGGTAGCGAGGCATCCATCATTGTGTTGAGGACGTCGACAAACGGCACGTGCGCCGCAACCGCGCTGAAAAGTTCCGGTCGCAAATTCATCGACGCTCCGACGAGCATGCCTCCAGCACTTCCGCCCGCGCAGCCCAAGCGCCGTTTGTCCACCAATCCTGAGCGAATCAAGTGGTCGCCACAGGCAATGAAGTCTTTAAACGTGTTCATCTTCTTTAGGAACTTGCCGTCGTCATACCACTTTCGTCCCATCTCGGAACCGCCGCGGATATGTGCGATCGCGTAGACAAAGCCGCGATCGACGAGTGAAAGCGCAGAGCGAATCATGCCAAATGAATCCGGCATCGAATAGCCGTAGGAGCCGTAGCCGTATAGGTAACCTGGCCCTCCGGGTTTTCGCGAACGAAGCGAGAGCAAAGTCATAGGCACGCGGGTGCCGTCGTGACTTTTTACCATCACTCGTTCGCAGCGATAGCGCCGCGGATCGTAGCCCTTGACCTTCTCTTCTTTCAAAACCGCAAAGCGACGCGTCTTCATATTATAGGCGAGGGTTTGTGTGGGCTGCACCGGCGACGAGTAAGTGAGGCGCAGCATATCGGTTTCAAACTCGTAGTTGGCGCCATCAATGTCTACGTCATAGGCCGCATCCGGAAAATGCACGACATGGTTCCGCTGAGTGGTGAGATCCAAGATTCGCATCTGCGGAAGACCGCGGTAGCGCTCCTGCAAAACGAGAAATCCTTTGAATGCATGGAGGCCAACTCGATAGACCTCATCAGTTTTAGCCGACATTCCAGTTTTTGCGTCGAGAAGTCTCCAGCCCTTCGCACTCAGCGGTCGATGTGAAGATGTCTCAAACACCTGAAAGTTGCGGCTTCGCAAATTGCTCAAGATGTAGAACCGGTCGCCAGCGTGGTCGACCGAGTACTCATGGCCTTCATCGCGTTTAGCAAAACATCGAAGGTCGGCGCGTGGATCCGAGGCGCGCAGATACCAAATCTCGGACGTGATCTTGCCGTGGGATTCGATAAAAATAAACTGGCCTGAACTCGAGCGGCTCACGTGGACGAATTGTTGTGGATCTTTCTCCTCAAAGACGAGGACGTCGGTCTTTGCCGGGCGGCCACGCTCGTGACGGTAAACTCGGTACGGGCGCAGGTTTTTGTCGATGACAACATAGAAGAGGTGCCTGCAATCCGAAGCCCAGATCATCGATCCACTCGACATCACGAGCTGTTCAGAGGAATCTTTTCCGGTCTCGAGATTGCGAATGCGAATCGAATATTTTTCAGATCCATCAAAATCGGCCGCATAGGCGATATGCTGGTGGTCGGGCGAAATCGTGAGGCCGCCGAGGTCGAAATATTTCTTTCCGCGTGCAACGACATTCTCGTCTAAGATGATCTCATCTTTCTTAGAACCGCAAAGACGTCGTAGATGCCGACGGTACTGAGCGCCTTTGCGAAACTCTGAGCGATATTCATATGGTCCCCACGGCGCTGGAGCCGACGAGTCGGCAGGAGGCACGCGGCGCTTCATTTCGCGAAACAGGCGATCGACCGTTTTCTTAAGAGGGCGAAGTTCGCGCTTGAAGTGGTCGTTCTCGGCCTCCAGGACTCGCATCACGGCTGGATTCGACTTCTCGCGCAGCCAAAAGTAGGGATCCGACCATGTCAGGCCGTGTTTTCTAATAGTGTGCTTCTTTTGTACGACGGCATTGATCGGTTTTGATTCGAGCCAGAGCTTGGAGGGCGACTGCTTTTTATTCATTTCATCAAGGTAAATCAAAGTGGCGCATGTTAAAAGGCCTTATAGAGGAACCGGTGAAATGACTCAGACCGTATTTTGGCACAGACGATCGGTAGAGGATGTTCTCAGTGAGCATGCAACTTCTTTGGAGCAGGGGCTTGACCACGACGAAGTGAGGCTCCGTTCGGCTGAGTACGGCGCGAACCGCCTCGAGGAAGCAAGTCGACGTGGGCTTTGGCGAACGCTATTGTCACAGTTCACGGACTTTATGGTTCTTGTTTTGATCGGCGCAGCGGTCATTGCCATCACGCTGGGGGAGCCCCACGATGCAGTTGCGATCCTCGCGATTGTTGTCCTGAATGGGTTGCTTGGATTTTTTCAAGACTACCGCGCAGAGCAGGCGATGCGGGCGCTACAGGCGTTGGCGGCTCCGCACGCGCGAGTTCGTCGGGCGGGAAAAGTCTTAACGGTTCCGGCGTTTGATCTTGTTCCGGGTGACGTCGTATTTCTCGAACAAGGCGTTATTGTTCCGGCTGACTTGCGCATCGTGGAGCTCGTGGAGCTGCAGATCGATGAGTCGATGTTGACTGGGGAGTCGGCCCCCGTCGTGAAGTCTGTTCTCGCAATTGATGAAACGATGCCGACTCACGATCAGAAGAATATGGCGTTCAAGGGGACAGTTGTTACGCGCGGCAGAGCCACGGGCGTTGTTGTTCGCGTCGGTATGAGCACAGAAATCGGTCGCATCGCAACACTTCTTAAGCGGGAGGTCGAGCCGGCAACTCCATTGCAGCGAAAGCTTACGATATTTGCTCGGCGCCTTGCTTTTGTTGTGCTTGCGCTTTGCGCGGTCATTTTTGTTTTTGGGCTGCTACGCGGAGAAAAGCCGATTCTCATGTTTTTGACGGCGCTGAGTCTTGCGGTAGCAGCAATTCCCGAAGCTCTTCCAGCGGTGGTCACGGTGGCGCTGTCTCTGGGCGCACGGGCGATGAGCCGACAGAAAGCGTTGGTTCGAAAACTCCCGGCCGTTGAGGCACTGGGTTCGGTCACTGTGATTTGCTCTGATAAAACCGGAACGCTGACGGAGAATCGCATGCAGGCGCAGGAGTTTCGCGTGCACCACGGAACTTCTATTCAAACCCATCAGAGTGTTCCATCTCGTGATGAGCGCGACGAAAATTGGGATAAGTTTCTTCTGACGTTGGCACTGAACAATGATGTTGTTGTGAGCGGGGGGCACTTTACAGGCGATCCCACCGAGGTGGCGCTCGTTGAAGTTGCTGAGGCGGCGGGAGCAGACCCAGCCGATCTGCGTCGCGTTTACCCGCGAGTCGCAGAACTTTCATTTACCAGTGAGCGCGGTCTGATGAGCACAGTTCATCGAGCTGGCGATGGTCGAACCATTGTTCTCACAAAGGGGGCGCCTGAGCACGTGTTTGCTCTTTGTGATGGCGATGGTCGAACGGATTTCGATACTGAGCACGATGCTGTTCGATCAATGGCAGCGCAAGGAATGCGCGTTCTTGCTCTCGCCTACAAAGAATTTGAACATCAAGACGTCACGCAGATGGAACTCAATAGCGTTGAGCGCGGCTTGAAGTATCTTGGTCTGATCGGCTTGATCGATCCGCCTCGAGAGTCGGCGGCTGAGTCGGTTCGTCTCTGTCATGCGGCCGGCGTTCGCGTGGCGATGATCACTGGGGATCATCCCGCGACAGCTCGAGCGATCGCCCATCGGCTTGGAATTATGCAGACCGTAAAGGACCAAGTCATCACTGGTCGCGAATTGGCGTCTCTCTCCGACGAAGAGCTGCGGATCACGACGAACAGTGTTGTGGTCTATGCTCGCATGGATCCGGAACAGAAAATTCGAATCGTCAAAGCATTGCAGGCGAATGGTGAAGTCGTGGCGATGACCGGCGACGGCGTCAACGACTCGCCCGCACTCAAGCGTGCGGATGTTGGAGTGGCAATGGGCCAAGGTGGAACTGATGTCGCGCGAGAGGCCGCGCATATCATCCTTCTTGATGACAACTTCTCGAGCATCGTTGGTGCGGTTCACGAAGGTCGTCGTATCTATGATAATATTCGAAAGTTTGTGCGTTTTGCGCTCTCGGGAAACTCTGGCGAGATTTGGACATTGTTTTGTGCCCCTCTTCTTGGTTTGCCGACGCCACTTCTGCCGATCCAAATTCTTTGGATCAATTTGGTGACCGACGGCTTGCCCGGCCTTTCTCTTGCGGTTGAGCCGGCCGAGCGGAATATAATGGACCGACCACCTCGGCCGCCCAACGAGAGTATTTTTGCGCGCGGACTTTGGCAGCATTCGGTTTGGGTTGGGGTGCTGACGGCGGCTGTAACATTGGGTTCTATGGCATGGGCTTTTCACGCCGGTCACCCTGGATGGCAGACGATCGCATTTACGGTCCTCACGATGACTCAGATGGGGCACGTGCTTGCGATTCGTTCGGAGCGTGAATCGATTTTTACAATCGGACTTTTCAGCAATATTCCACTTCTCCTGGCCGTGCTTACGACTTTCATTTTACATCTCGCCGTCCTTTATGTGCCGACGCTGAGCGCGATATTTAAGACGACACCACTTTCGGCGATGGAGTTATTGCTCTGCTTTACCGCCTCAAGCATCGTCTTCGTCGCTGTCGAAATTGAGAAGCTTTTCAGGCGCCGCTCTGAACGGAAATCGAAATGAATCTTGACCTTGGCAACTGAGCTGCACTTTCCTTAGGCGCGTAAAAACGCAAAACGCAAGGAGACAGCATGTTTCGTTCAGCATTAACACTCGGATCGTTGGTCTTGGGATTTTCGCTCACGGCCGGCGCGAACACAGAAGTGACTTTCGAAGAGGCGAAGACAGAGTTTACCGCTCAACTGGCGACATTCAAAGCAGACGTCAAAGCGATTGAGGATACTCGCGACATCACACTGACTCGCATCGATGATGAAATCACGGCGTTGAAGACGGAACTCAAGGCCTGCAAGAACTTTGATTGCATGCTGGCAACTCAAAAGAAAATCACGGAGAAGCAAAACGAGAAAATAACTCAGGCAAAAACAACTGAGACAGAGGTGGCTCCACTTCGCATGGATCTCGTTCGCAAAGGCAAGAAGCTTGCAGTTGCTGCGTTTGCGACAGAGTTGAAGGCACTTGGATTTGCGACGAAAGAATTTAAGGCATTCAATGTTACTGCGGATACTCAATGTGGCATGCGTAAAACGACTTACGCCGAAATTATGCCAAGCGCCCAGATGGTTTGCCGTCAGCTCAATGTCGAGTTTGCGTACCACGGGAAAGTCTATAAAAAGCAAATCGCGCTCGGTTTGAATCATGCGGCGACGACTCACGTAGGTGAACCGAAAACGATGCCAGCGACAGAGTTGAGTGAAGTCGAGACGATCTTCGCGCAGACGACAGAGGACTTTATGTACGGTGTACAGCCGCTGTATCTCTTCGCCGGCGACAGCCGTTTTGCGACAGGGCGTCCAGCGTGGATGGGTGAAGGCGCATTTGGACATTTCGGTTCGCGCTTCTATCATGCTCACAGCGGCGAGCACGTTGGTGTCTACACCGTTGCAACTGAAGTCACTGAAGCTGTAAACGACCTGTAGTTACTGGCCAGCACGGTTTTAAGCTCCTTGCGGCGGGTCGTTCCCGTCGCGAGGCGTTGCGGAGCTGCCCTTTTCTTGACCTTCTCTGGGTCCAGCACTCTCCTAATGGCATCAAACAAGGAGAGAACATGCATCGACTCGCTTTTCTCGTATCAGCTTTGGTCTTGGCCCTCGGGTTTTCGCTCAATGTGCAGGCGACCACAGAGATGTCCTTTGTTGACGCCAAAGCTGAGTTTGCCAACCTCCACAGAACATTCCAATCCGATGTGAAAACCATTGAGCTTGCTCGCGACGCCGAGCTCAAGCGCTTGAATGATTTGCTTGTACAATTGAATAAGGACCTAAAGGCGTGTCCAACCTACACCTGCGTGAAAGAGACCAAGGCTGCAATTGCCCAGGCCGAACAGGACAAGCAAGTGGCGGTGCGCGAGGCCGATCGCCAGATACAGCCAATGAAGGTCGATTTTGTTCGCACGACTAAGCGTCTTGCGGTTGCGAGCTTCTCTTACGAAGTCAAAACGCTGGCTGCGAAAACCAAAGAGCTTGAGAACTTTACGCCGGATACGGACTCTTATTGTGAGCCGCGCGAGTCGGCGACGACGCGTCGTTCACAATACGTGAGCCGCCAGATGGTCTGCCGTCAGCAGAACGTCGAGTTTAAGTACAAGGGCGTTTTCTATAAGATGAAGGTTGCTCTCGGGCTTCCGTTTGGCGAGACCGATCACGTCGGCAATCCCAAGGCTGTCACTGAAAGTGAACTCACCGATGTGCAGACGATCTTCGCACAGACACCCGCCCAGTTCATGGCTGGCATTAACGCAGTTTCAGTTTTTACAGGTGATCCAAAGTATTCAACAGGACGCTCGCTCTGGTCGCAGGTCAGTGACTTTGGATACTACGGTATGGAGTTTTATTATATGTACAACCCAACCGTCGTCGGACTGTACACCGTCTTCGTCGATCAAATTTAGTTTCTAGGTCCAGATCACCGAGGTCACGCCGCCGC